>JBOGOY010000554.1:0-3831 GCA_050748185.1 Pyrinomonadaceae bacterium | reverse complement strand
ACCCTGAACCTGCCAGTGTCTCTACAGACATTGTTTCAGAGCGACAACAATCTTGAGGTCGCCGGCTTCGATGAAAACTTGCGGACGCCTTACGTGCAGGAGTGGACGCTCTCGCTGGAGCGAGAAATTTTCCGCGACACGGTTTTTGAAGTTCGCTACGTCGGTAACAAAGGCACAAAGTTGGTTCGCGTGTTCGACATCAACGAAGTCAACGTGTTCGCCGCCGATCCCACTTCAAACCAAACGTTTCTCGACGCCTTCCTGATCGCGCAGCGCAACCTCGCGGTCTCGCGCGGGCCAAACGGTACGGGGCCTTCCAACTTCGCGTTTCGTGGGCTCGCCGGCCAGCAACAAAACCCGCTGTTCGACCGCATCTTCAGCGGTGGCGGTGCGAGCTTGGTGACAAACTCAACTTTCACGACCGCTATCGCCAACGGCGAAGCCGGAGAACTCGCCGACATTATCGCGCGTCAAGCGGTCGCTGGCGTGCGCCCCGGTTTGCTCTTGGGCGCGGGACTTCCCGTAAATTTCCTGCGTCCGAACCCGGACGTGCGAACCGCGTTCTTCGCCGACAACGCTTCGCGCTCGAATTTCCACGCGCTCCAACTCGAAGTGCGCCGCCGCTTCAGCGATGGACTGAGCTTTCAAGCCAACTACTCGTTCGGCAAAGAACTCTCGGACTTCTCCGGCTCGGCGGCGAACGACCGCACCATCGTCTCGCTCCGGCGCACCGACTTCGAGTACGGGCCGCAGAGTCCGTATCACCAGTTCAAAGCGAACGGCATTTATGACCTTCCCCTCGGGCGGGGGCGGCGTTTCCTGAACCGCGGCGGGCTTGTCAACGCCCTGCTCGGCGGCTTCCAACTCGGGGGCATCGTGCGCTACGAATCCGGCCAACCGCTCTCGATCGTGAGCAACTTGGGGACGCTCAACCGGACGGGCCGCAGTTCGCGCGACGCCGTGAGCTTGGCCGACGGCGTGAGCTTGGCCGACGTGCGGAGCCAGATCGGCGTGCGCCGAGACCCGAGCGGACAGATCCTTTACTTCCCGGCGGGCTTTGCGGACAATTTCGTCAACCCGCAACCGGGCACGCTCGGCTCGTTAGGGCGCGGCATCATTGAAGGCCCCGGCTTCTTCACCACCGACTTCAGCGTTATTAAGCGCACGGGGATCACCGAGAACCAGAACATCGAATTCCGCGCCGAGTTTTTCAACCTCTTCAACACGGTCAACTTCAACATCCCGATCGCCAACAACACCGGCAACCCGCCGACCCTCAACAAGAACGGCGCGAACTTCGGCGTCATCGACTCGATCCGCGGCGACCCGCGCATCATTCAATTCGCCTTGCGCTACAACTTCTGACAAACTGAGTCTTCGTCGCCTGCCGCGCATCACGGACGCGGAGCGCACCCCAATCAGGATGCGCTCCGCGTCTTCGGCTTAGGCGAGAGGCAATACGGGGAGGGTTTGAATGAAACTAACGAGAGTTGACCGGATCGTTTGTTCGCTTATTATTTGTCTGTGCGGCTATGCCGTGAAGGCACAAACGGCCGCTCGGCCGGAACTCGACGCGCTGCCGCAGGTGCGTCGCGCGCTCGACCACCTCACAGAGATCGAGCCGCAAACCGTCGAAGAACAAATTCGTATCACCGAAATTCCCGCGCCGACCTTTAAGGAAGGGAAACGGGCGGAGTATTTCAAACGCCGTTTCGCGGAACTCGGGTTACAGAACGTTCGCCTTGACGCCGCGGGTAACTGTCTCGGCGAACGCCCCGGCGCGGGCGGCAACGATGCCCCGACGCTCGTCGTCGCCGCGCACCTCGACACCGTGTTCGACGAAAATACCGATGTCAAAGTGAAGCGCGACGGCGCAGTGCTCAAAGCCCCCGGCATCGCCGACGACGGGCGCGGATTGACATTGCTCCTCGCCCTCGTCCGCGCGCTCGATCACGCGAAGATTGAGACGCGCGGGCATCTCATCTTCGTCGCCAACGTCGGCGAAGAGGGCTTGGGCGATCTGAAGGGCACGCGCCATCTCTTCGCCGAAGAACTGAAAGGGCGCATCACACACTTCATCTCGATTGACGGCGCGGGACTCGGGATTACCAATGGTGCGGTCGGCAGTTTCCGTTACCGCGTGACCTACACGGGTCCGGGCGGCCACTCATACGGCGCATTCGGCCTGCCGAACCCGATCCACGCGCTCGGTCGCCTGATCGAAAAAGTTTCTCGCTTTCAAACTCCCGCCGAGCCGAAGACCACCTTCAACGTCGGGCGGATCGAAGGCGGGACTTCCGTCAACTCGATCGCGCGCACGGCTTCGCTGGAGATGGATATGCGTTCGGTGAGCGCGCCGGAACTCGCCAAACTCGACGGGCAGTTTAAGGGGGCGGCGCAAACCGCGCTCGACGAAGAGAACTCGCGTTGGACGAGTGAGCGCAAGTTGACCCTTGAAGTGAAACCCATCGGCAATCGCCCGACGGGTACGCAAGCCGCGGATGCGCCCATCGTCCAAGCAGCGCTCGCCGCCGACCGTGCGCTCGGGATCAAATCCGAACTCGACGCTTCGAGCACCGATGCGAACGTGCCGATTAGTCTCGGCGTCCCGGCGATCACGATTGACGGCGGTGGAAGCTCGCGCGGCACACACTCGCTCGACGAGCAATGGGACAGCACGAACAGCGCTCTCGGCAGTCGGCGCGCTCTGCTCACGGTGCTCGGCGTGGTCGGCGTAAAGTAGCCGGCTCGCCGGCGAAACCTTCAGCGGCGACGCGCGTAAAGACGGAGCGCGTCGCCTTTTCGCGTTTCGCGCGCACGGAAAAGTCAGCCGCGGGATCTCGGCGGGCAGTCGTGTCCGGCGAGCACGGCATCAAAGCGCCGAAGCTCTGTCATAACCCTGAGTCGCGCCGCATTACCCATGATGACAACCATTCACAGGCGTCCACGGCAACCCGCCGGTCACGCGCCGGGCGCACGGCTCGCGCGCTCGATAGCGGCCTTTCTGCTATTCGCTTTAATCGGATGCGCTGGCATCCCCGTTAGCGCGCAGAAGGCTACACCTCGCCCGCGGAAACTGCCCGGCCCGGATAAAATCGTCGAAGGACATTTGAAGGCCGTCGGCGGGAAGAAGGCGCAGGGCACAATCCGCGACGCGGTGTACGAGTGGCGTGTGGTGGCCGAGAGCGGCGCGCTGTTGCCTTCGGAAGCGAGCGCGCGGGCGCGCGTCTCGGAGAAAGCTCCGGCCTCGATGCGTTCCGACATCTTTCTGCCCGGCGGCGAAATCAACACGGCGGCCAACGCGCGCTCGGCTTGGGAGCGCGGCCTCGACGGTCGTCTGCGGACGCTGACTGACGTCGAAGCCGGCGCGGCCAAATTACAGGCCGCTCTGGACGCGAGCCGGCTGGTCAATTACAAGAAGCAGGACGTGCTCGCGCGCACCATCGGCGTCGAAGAGGTCAACGGCCAGCCGGCCTACGCGGTCGAGTTTTCGCGGCGCAATGGAGCGCGCGTGCGCTACTGGTTCGGTGTCGCCGGCAAGTTTCTCGTCCAGTCGCGCGACGAAGTGCGCGGCCTCACGGTGCGTTACAGCGACTATCGCCGCCCCGCCGCGGCGGGCGGTTCGACGCTTGAGCCACATCGTCTGGAAATTCTCACGGATGGTGAGCCGCCGATCACGCTCGCGCTCGAAAGCGCGCGCTACAACACGGGCCTCGGCGATGCGCTGTTCGAGCCGCCGGGCGAGTCGGGCTTGGACGTGGCGGCGTTGCTGCGCGACTTATTGGAAAATCAGCGGCGCGTGGACGAGCGCATCAGCGAATACACCTACAC
>JBOGOY010000553.1:0-3844 GCA_050748185.1 Pyrinomonadaceae bacterium | reverse complement strand
ACAAAATCGTGGTGGGCTGGGCTGTTCCGCCGGATAGGATGCTTGAGTTTCCATGTGCGCCAACTGTAAAAGACTTGTTGAAAGACCCGCTCGTGAAGAACGCGCTAAATCAAGCATGGAGTGACTCACAGACTGGCACGAAAAACTACCATGAGGAAGGTGGGTGGATTTATGCCAACAACAATAACAATAGCCTTACCATCATTCGCGCAGCACCAGGCACTTCCAATTCTATGCCAAGTATGCGAACCGATATGACACCAATGGTGCTTGGTTCAAGACTTGTGGCGTGGTTTCATACTCATCCGAGAGGCACACCAAGCCCCAGCGAAGCAGACAAGAGGGTTACGAAAGCATTAGGTGTGCCCGGCATTACCAAGTACAACCGGAACGGTACTTTTACTATCGGACCGAATCGAAGACCATGTTTCGAATCCGGGTGACTTCATAAGATTATAGGAGAGCATCGTGAAACTTTTTCCTATTCTGCTTCTACTGCTGTTATCAGCTGTTTGCTCTACTCCTCCCAATAATGGAGGACAGTCCTCTTTCGCGGGACAAAAGGAGGGACAATTGAAACTTGATCTACCAAACTGGGAACCAGGCTTCCTTGAAGAAATTAAGCAGCGTTCCCAAAGAGCAGGGATTTCTGATCTCAGGTCAGTTCGTTTGCTTAAAGACGACTTAGAGGTTCGGATGTGGGTTGGATTTGCGACAGACCCGCTCAAAGGCTTTGTTATTAAGCGTAGCGATGGGCAGTGGTCAGCAACCTACCTTATGCCTATTGATCCTAAATCTCCTCGCCACAACCACCAGCAGAAATTATCTGAACCAACGTCAGGGTGGGAAGCCTTTTGGGATCGGTTGACTAATAAAGGCATTCTCACGCTGCCCGATTCTACAAAGCTGGGGGAGGAGGTCATTTTCCCTGACGCTGAATATTATGTCGTTGAGGTAAATACAGGTGAAATGTATAGAGCCTATAAGTATGCAGTACCAGAATATCAGAAGTGGCCTGAAGCAAAACGAATGGCTGAAATTATCGAAATCATTTTCAGCGAGTTCGGCATCAAGCGGTAATGGTTGATGCATTCAGCGAAGACTTCCGCCGAATCCTACACACCCCGGCGGAACTCCTAACCCGATTGCTCAACTTGGCCCCTGCCCGGAGTTAGTTGTCCCAGCGTTCGGCGCAATCAACCAAGCCGCCGCAACATTACTCAAAAACACGTATGGTAGTGGCGCGGCAGCCGCGTATGGACGCATGAGTACATACGAGCAGGCTGTGTTTCTGAACACGGCGGCGGGTGCGGCCAGCGTCGGAGTGAACTTCTCGAATGCGAAATTCGATCACTTCTATCGAAGTGACAAGCCCGGAAATCTGCCATACGGGATTTACGTGACAGGTGCGAGCGGCAAACTCGAAGGTCGCCATAGAGACATTGGGTCAGTTGAGCTTGACACCAAAAAGGGGGTAACACAGATCGACATTGATCTCTTCAAAGGCGGTCTCTTCAATGGGAAGCATCAGGATGAAGTCGCCTTCAACAAGAGGCACAACCGCCCAACTCACCCCGGAGATGTCACCCGCCAGCTTATAGCAAGAGGCGTAAACTCAGGAGTCAGTTGTAAACCATAAGGAGGTAACTTATATGGCTTGGCGTAGAGCTTCAATCAATGTCGGGAAGTGTGTGCTGCTTATAACGGTCGGGGTGTTGCTGGTTGTCATCGTTACCGCGCAGCAAAGCGCAGCAAACAAGGGCTGGCAGATGTACTCGCCTGATGCGGCATCGTTCTCCATTCAAGTACCCGGAGTCCCTTTACCGGCACAAGGTCATATCTTTGACCCAAGCGATAATGAGATGGCGCATCGTCTGATCGAACATGGCTTACGTTCTAAGACGTATAACTTCGAGGTCAACAAGGGCGATAAGCGGAGCTTCCTCGTCTCGATATTAGAAGTCCAGACTACAAAGCGCCGTGATCATAAGTTCATAACTGACTCAGAAGCCGAAGCGATAACTACTGTTATCGGCGATGACATTAAGCGGTCAGAAGTAGTGCGGCAAGCGACAGAAAACGGCGAAATATCTCAGTGGAGCTATAAGAGAAAAGGTGGCTTAGGAGACGACGACGAAGCTGATGGAATGGTCTATGTCAGAAGGTGGAACAACTGCATGGTTATTGTTGTCGTAGATTATGATCATGCTACGGCTGGGGATAGCGAGATAAAAGCGATGTTAGACTCGTTACGTGTGCGCTGAAGAACCAGCGCAAGCGACGCGACACAAGCGCCAGCCCCCCAGCGGGGGGCGTAGCGAAGCGAATGGTGCGAGCCGGCGGCGAGCGCATGAGCGAAGCGGGGCGCAAGGGGGGCGAGTCTGTAGAAGCGGGGCGCTCCGATAATGCGTGTTATGTCCGGGGTTGGGCGGCGGAGGACATAACACCGCATTATCGTTGACGACCCCCCGAACTTTCTTTGGGTGTGCGGCGTGGTTCAAGAGACCCGGACAGAGTGCCGGGTCTTTTCTTTTCAGGCTGGCGACTTGGAGAGAAAAGCGTCAATGGTTCGCAAGAGCGCATCTTGATCGCGCTTCGGTAGGTTCTCGATCTGCTCAAGGCGGCGCAGTACCTTGCGCGAGGGCTGGCGTCCGTTGCCGGTGGAGGGTTGCAGCCCCAGCAACTCGTCCGCCGTCACTTCGAGCGCCTGCGCGAAGCGCACCGTCATCTCGGCGTTGAGCCGCAGCTTGTCGCGCTCGTAATCGGAGACGAGCGCCTGAATGATGCCGATCCGCTCGGCGAGCGCGACTTGGGTATAGCCGCGCTCTTTCCGCAACCGCGCGAGCCGCTGCCCGACGGTCTCCCCAGCGCCGGCACGCGCCGCTTCTCTCTGCGACTTCTTCGGTGACTTCTTCGGCATAGTGAGCAGCATTGTAAACCGTCCTTCTCCGCAGGCTCCGACAAGCCTCTTGACCTGTACGGTAATCTACTGTATTTTCTGGACGCTGTTCAACTGTACGCCTGTCCGCAAAATAACGCTTGACACGATTTTTACCGGAGACAAGAGAGTGGCACGCATCCCCGAACAAGAGATCGAACGCCTCAAGCGTGAGGTCTCGGTAGAGCGGCTGGTCGAGGCGCGCGGCATCCAACTCAAGCGACACGGCGCAGACCTGCACGGCCTCTGTCCCTTCCACGACGACCGCGAACCCAGCTTGGTCATCACCCCCGCTAAAAATCTGTGGCATTGCTTGGGCGCGTGTCAGATGGGCGGCTCGGTCATTGACTGGATGATGAAGGCGGAAGGCGTCAGCTTCCGTCATGCCGTCGAGTTGCTGCGAGATGATCGCGCTTCGTCAGTCACCGCCGCTTCGGTCTCTCCGGCGAAGCGTTCTACGGTGCAGAAGTTAGAGACGCCGTTGGCGCGAGACGCCGATGATCGTGAGCTACTGCGCCAAGTCATCAACTACTACCATGAGACGCTGAAAGCCAGCCCGGAAGCACTCGCTTATCTTGAGCGGCGCGGTCTCACACACCCCGAAGTGATCGAGCGCTTCAAGTTGGGCTATGCCAACCGCACGCTGGCCTATCGAATGCCACAACGCAACCGCGCCGCCGGCGCAGAGTTGCGCGGCAGACTCCAACAGCTTGGCATCCTGCGTGAGAGCGGACACGAACACTTTAACGGCTCGCTCGTCATCCCCGTCTTCGATGAACGCGGCGCGGTGCAGGAAGTGTACGGGCGGAAGATCAGGAGTGACCTCAAAGCCGGCATCCCGTTGCATCTCTACTTGCCGGGGCAGCATCGCGGCGTGTGGAACATCGAAGCGTTGGCGGCCTCGCG
>JBOGOY010000552.1:0-3851 GCA_050748185.1 Pyrinomonadaceae bacterium | reverse complement strand
GAGAAAGGGCCATCCTCCAAAGAGGTCGGCCCTTTCTCTGCGAAGATTCACTTTGTCAGAACGGCGGATTAGGCGGCGTAGCGGTTGTCAACCGCCTCTGCGAAGACGCGGCGGCCGTTCAAGGCGTCATCAATAATTTCGCGGACGGCAGAAACATCAGGGTTGACGTCCATGCGGTCACACGCCCGCAGATGTCGCAGAATCCCCTCGGTAGCAATGTCCAAGGTAGAGCCGGTCAGCTTCGAATACCGACGGGCTTGGATGTGGTCAATCACCTGCAACCGCTCTTCCAGCGGCACTCTTAAGTTAGCTGTCACGTTCCTTGCTGCTCCTTACTTTTAATGCGCCTGAGAACAGGCAAAGCCAACAATTACAAGTATAAGTTTAGATGCCCTAAGAGAGGTGCAGGGTGCATTCTCATTGCATTATGCCGCAGTTTCGCAGGCACACACCCTGTATTAAGGCTCCACGCCCCCCTGAACATAAATTCACTTGCCTGCGAAACGGCAGATATTACACGAACGCGCACTGAATTACTAGAATTTTTTTTTGGCAGGCTAAAGAAAAAGCGGGGAAGATGCACCACCGCCCGCGAGGCGCGCGAAAAATAAACACGCCCGTCTCGAAGGCGGTTACATGCATGTCAGTGTAAGAAGTAGACGAGCCGGGAAAGGCTATTTCTTTGGCACTACAGTGTCTTTCATGCCCTTGCCGACGCGAAACTTGAGCGCTGTTTTGGCGGGAATTTGAATCGTTTCGCCGGTTTGAGGATTGCGGCCCTCGCGCGCCTTCCTCTCAGAAAGAACCAGCTTGCCGAATCCGGGCAGCGAAAATTCGCCGCTGGATTTAACCTCGCTGGTGGCAAGAGTGGTCAACTCTTCAAAAAACTCCTTCACCTGAGCCCGTTTCATGTCGAACTTCTCGGCGAAGTGGTTGAGGACCTCTGACTGGGTCATGCGCTTCTTGGCTGCTTTGGTCGCCATTTCTAAGACTGACTGCCTCCTGTGAATTGAAAGAAAGTAGTAAAACCTGCGTTGCACATATATCACACCGTAGGGCTTTACGTCTGCAAAAATAAGTGTTTTCGGCTCTTTTTTCTATAAAAAGAAAAAGGAGGGACTGACGTAGGAAGTTTAACGACAATCGGGGCGGAGGGATTCGAACCCCCGGCCTCTCGGTCCCAAACCGAGCGCTCTACCAAGCTGAGCCACGCCCCGTAAACATTACAAAAAGTCAGAACCGCGCTGCCATCAAAAGACGCACGTATTCTAGCGAGTGATTATGAAACGGGTCAAGCATGAGGTTCTTTAAAGAATGCCGCGAGATACTCTTTGGCTGCCACGATGGCCCGAGCGCGATGGCTAATCTGTTGTTTCACATCGGCCGGTAGTTCACCAAAAGTTTTTTCGTAACCGTCGGGGACGAAAACAGGATCGTAACCAAAGCCTGAGGGACCGCGGGGGGCCGTCGCAATCATCCCCTCACACGTTCCACGAAAGACCCTCACGGTGTCATTGCCGGGAACGACGATAGCAACGACGCAAATAAAGCGAGCGCGCCGGTTCGGGCTTCCCGTGATATCCAACTCATCAAGAAGTTTATAGATGCGTTGGCTGTCGGTCGCGTTCGGCCCGCCGTACCGGGCCGAGAGGACACCCGGAGCCCCGTTCAGAGCTTCCACTTCGAGTCCTGAGTCGTCGGCCAGTGTCGTCAGGCCCGTCTGCTGACAGTAACCGCGTGCTTTAAGGTTGGCGTTCTCTTTGAACGTTGAGCCCGTTTCAGGGATTTCGGAGACGTCCGGAAACTCTCCTAAGTGGCATAGGCGAGCAGAGACTGTCGCGAGCAGGGTGGAAAATTCATGAAGTTTACCTTGATTGTGAGTGGCGATCAGAAGGTGTGGTGGTGGCAGTTTCATACTTCTGCGACGTTTTGCCTTGCGATTGAGTCGGAAAATTTAATATAACAAAATATGTCGGCTCGGGCGGACTGATTTAAAGCCATGTACGAAGGCGGGACTAATCTCTTCCAGCCCAACGTTTCTCCATAACAGTAAGGACTAGAAAGTTGAATTCGACCAGTCTCAAAATTCCGGAGCGGACTGAACCAAGCAAAGAGCATGGTCAGGAAGCGTCGGCGGAATTGCAGGCCGGGCCGCCAATCAGTCAGGGGCCAGACGGCGTGCATGAACTGGGTCTCTGGCTCCTCTCACTCGAAAGCTTTCTCGACCTGCACAATCACCCCTTCGACGAAACCGAGCAAGACGGGCTGAGTCGTCGAGACCTGTCACCGGAGACGGCCATCGCGCAGCACACGGCGCGGCGCTGTCTGCGATTGATATGGCAACTCCCGGTTGCGTCCGCGACCGACGACCCCGACGGGTTTCAACTACCGTTCGTCAAAAACAGTCGCTTTGGTGAATCAGGCGGAATTAACTTCACGCTCGACTCGACGCCGCTCGACGAGTTGAGGGAAGTCCTCAACGACGCCGCCGGTCTCTGCGACGCGATCATCGCCGCTAAGCGCGTCACGCTGCAAAGCTGGTCCAGCCTTGCCCGCACGCTGGCGCGTGAACTGCGACGGACGCCGGCGGCCTCCCAGTTGAAAGCGATGGCGCGCACGCCGGTGCCGGCCGACGATCACGGTGAACTCTTCGTGCTGGCGCGGAAGATCGCGCCGGACGCGCTCAGTTCAGATGTTGAAACCGTCTTCTCAACCCTCGTGCTTTTGCTCCAACGTTTGCAGATCATCGACGCGCTTTTGCAAGACGATCAGCCGTTAAAGCAGGCGCTCCCGATCTTCACGTTGCTGAACCAAGAGTCTCGCGCGCTGACGCATTTTATCGAAGGGCGGATGATGCGCGCCGACAAACTACCGGCCGAAATTTTCGACGTGCTGGATCGCACCGCCTACGCCATCGGCATGGAGGTGCGTAAGGTCTTTTCGCACGAGTTGATCGGCCTCAGCTCTCAGCAACAGGCGAAGGTCATTTACAGCAAAGTAGAAAACGCCCACGGTCTGTTGCGCGACTGCTTGCAGCAATCAATCGTTGCGCTCGCCCAAGTCTTCGACGAGAAATTTGACAGCTCGCGTTTCTTTAAGAGTTACCGCACGAAGTTGGACCAGTCGCTGACACTGCGGCGAGATTTGTGGACGCTCCAGCAATTGGTGATGCGGGCCGCAAAGAACTCGGGGCGTCAACCGGCCGGACCGCTGCTCGAACGCCTCGTGGCGTTCCAAGACGGGAGCTTGCAGTACCTGATGTACAAAGACTGGGAAACCTATGAGCGCTTCACCGCCGAACTTGCCGCGGCGAGCGGCGGCAACGCGGATTTGGTCCCCCTCTATCACCGCCTCGGCACTTACCTCGAAACGCTGTTCGGACAGATCAACATGCGCGCCGTGCTTGCGGATCACCCTTTCGATTACTCGCCGCTTGAAGATTAATCTACCTGACACGGCCCGTCGCCGTCTTCCGCGGGTCGGAAATTAATCCGATGGTGTTGACACGCCAACACGCGCCCGCTGCTCACTAACCGCCCCCGGCGCGCCCACTCCAAACTGTCTCACAATCGCAGCCAACTGGCCGAATGCCGAAAGGGTTCTCCTTTCAACTCCTCCGTCGAGTAAGTGCGTCTCGGTCGCGGCGTAGGGAAGTTTGGCGAGGGCCGCGTCGAAGGCCCGCGGATCGGGCGTCGTTTGTCGCAGTCCTTTCAGCCGGGCGATAAAATTAACGAACTCGCGCGCCTCTTCGCGCTCGGCGGTCAAGGTCACGATGGCCGCCGCGTCGGCTCCTTGCGCGAGGCGGGAAACTGCCCGCCGGAAGGGCTCACTTTCGCCGAGCGGGGTTGCGC
>JBOGOY010000551.1:0-3860 GCA_050748185.1 Pyrinomonadaceae bacterium | reverse complement strand
GTCGTCAACGCCACTGCCGGCCGGCATCCCCGGTGCGGCCGCCGCCGCCACCGTAGCTTGCGCGTCGCCGGGCGCGGGCGCGGCCGTCGGAATGGGCACGCTCGCCGCCGGCTCGCTGGGCGCGGGCACGTCGGCCCCCGCCGCCGGCGAAGAAGCGGACTTGAGCACCGCCGTCGAAGCCCACTTGATGTGCCTGACGAGCGCTTCGGGGCTGTTGGCGGCCAAGGGCTTTAGTTCCGAATTGCCGATGTATTTCTGCAAGACTTCCGGGTCGGCGTCGCGCCCGATCGAGATCGCGATGCGGACCGCCTTTTTGCCCCACGGCTGATCCATCAACGCCTTCAAACCCCCGTCGAAGTCGTCGGTCGGCTGGCCGTCTGAAACCAGCACGAGCACGGGCGGCAGCGCCCGCTCGCTCATCGGCGGCATCTTCAGTTGTTCGGCGACGAGTTGCAGCGCCTTGCCCATGTCGGTCTCGCCTTCGGCGGTCAGGTCCGTCCACGCGAAATCCGCGACCGGCGTCGGCTGCGAGATGTGCCACTGCGCGCCGCTCGAAAACCTGACGGCCCGCACCAGCACCTGCGCGTTCGGGTTGTCTTCGGCCACCTTCCGCATGTGCGGGATGGCCTCGCGGACGGCGGTGTTGAGCGCCTGAATCTTCCCGTCTTGTTCCATCGAGCCGGAACTGTCCGCGATCCAGATGAAGTGAAGCGGCCTCGATGCGAGTTCGCCGCCCGGTCGTCTGCTCATCGTAGTTTCTCCTTTTGAAAGGTCGTCCTCAGAGTAAATTAATTCGGTTCCAAACCACACAACCGCAAAGCCCGATGGGTCTTCACCCGAAGGCCGGGTGGGAGACGTGACATCGGGCACAAACTACACAAGGGGAAGGGGCGGTAATATAGCAGACGACGCGGAATAGTGTCTCCGTCGCGGGCAATACTTCAAGGCGACTGTGTACGCGGCGGCTCGCTGTTCAGCCGCTGTTGCTCTTCGCGCAGCAGCGACACCACGTAGGGCGAGACGAAGAAAGACAAGATGATGAGCAGCACAATCAGGAAACAACCAAACATGCACCCGCGCAATCTGCGACGCGGCGTCTTTTTTATTGCGGGGTCGAAAGAAGACCCCGGCGGTCGCGTCGCCGTCTGACGTGTCGGCGGCGGGGAACTGGCCGCCGGTGCGCTCTGATGAGTCGAAGGTTGTGGCGGGCGGGCGGCGGGCGGGCCGCCGCTCGGAAAAGAAGGTGTCGCCGGAAGAGGCGGCGGCGCGGTGCGGGGTGGTTGGGGGCGCGTGGTCTGCTGTTGTCGCTGCTGCTGCTGTTGTCGCGGCGGTGGCTGGGGCGACCGCGGCGGCGTTTGTTGCGTCCGGGCGGCAGGCGTGGTGGGCGGCGGACCCTTCGGGCCGCGAGCATCCGCGAAATTGGGCGGGTTTGGTCCGCCGGTTATCGGGGCGGGCGGCTTGCCCGGCGTCGATTTGTTTTCGCTTTCCTCGACCTCTGTGTCGGTGACGACGCCGAGCGCCAGCGCCCAAGAGTTGACCGCCCAGCGGGCCGCCTCTTCCGTCAGCGCCAACTGATCTTCCAAACGCTTCGTGAGTTGACTGAGGAGCAGCGCCCGCGGCCCCTTGCCGCGCCCGGCCAAGAGGTCCAGCGGGACGTGCTCTTTCAGCGCCCCCAGCAAGATGTTGATTTCGCGCCGGTGCGCGCCGCACAGATCTCGCAACAGTCCGCCGCAACGCCCGGCGTCGCTGCACAGGTCGGGGCCGTACTTTTCAATTAACGCGCGGAGCGTCTGACGCGGCAGATCATTCATCGCACAAACAAAACGTTAGTACCGCCCGCGGTCACGGGCGGCACTAACGAAGGCTTAATTTCCCCAAATAAGCACATCGGAAAAAGTTATTTGGTATTAAGAACATGCGGAACATGCGGAAACACGCACGAAGTGAGTGTGTTTCTTCGCCCTTACTGCGTGCGGGCTTTCGCATGGTTGTACCCGATAACTTTTTCTTACCTGCTTACCTCTTACGCCGGCGTCTGATCTTTCTTCTCCCGGCCCCAGTGGCGATGCCGGGCGATGGCGTTGATAAAGTCCGACGCCACTTTACCGGCCTGCGCGTCTCGACTCGTGACGACGCCTTCTTCCGTCATGCGTTGGTCCCCTCCGGCGCTGTTCGCGCCGACCTCAGCCGCGCGCAGCAGTTCGACGCCCGCTCCGGTCGCGGCGATCGCCTTGCAGTGTTTGTAAGCCTCCTGGACGAAGTGGACGGCGTCCGGCTCGCCCTTGAGCGTGGCGACGCTCTGGTCCCCGCCGGGGACGTACACGGCATCGAACAGGACCGAAGCGCAGGTGATGAAACTGAAGTCGATTTTGACTTCTTCGCCGTTGGTCCCCTTCAGAAAGCCGAGCCGCGGGGCGACGACCTTGACCTGCGCCCCGGCCCCCATCAGCGCCTTCTTCATCGCGGCGAGCGCCGCGCCGTAGAAGCCGTCGGCGGCGACGAAGGCCACCTTGCGCGTCTTGATGGTGTCCTTCACGGTGTCGGCCATGCTCAGGGCGGCCGAGCTGCCGATTCGTTGCTCGACCCGCTTCGGTTGGAACTGTCTGACGTTGCCGTCCGCCGGCACGCTCATGTTCAAAGGCGTGACCAGCTTCGTCGGAACCTTGATCCCTAAACCTTGCGCGACGCGGCTCGCCAGAGTTTGATCGACCTGAGTCAGCACGCCGACCATCCGTTCCCTGATCGCGGGCACTTCCACTTTGCCCAACTCGAAGAGCAGGGCTTTGATGATGTGCTCCCGCTCCGGTTCGGACTGGCTGTGGTAGAAGAGCGTCGCCTGACTGAAATGATCGAAGAAGCTTTCGCTCCGCGCGCGCACCTTCTGGCCGTCAATCCTTTCGGCGTAGCTGGTGAAGCCGCCCACGTTCCTGCCCGCCTGCATCGGACAACCGCCGCCGAGCGAGTTCGGCTCGTAGCTGACGCGCCCACGGTTGATGGTCTGGCGCATGTGGCCGTCGCGCTGGTGATTGTGCAGCGGCGCGACCGGGCGGTTGATCGGAATCTCATGAAAGTTGGGGCCGCCCAGACGGATCAATTGCGTGTCTGTGTAAGAGAAGAGGCGGCCCTGCAAGAGCGGGTCGTTGGTGAAGTCGATGCCGGGCACGATATGGCCGGGGTGGAATGCGACCTGCTCGGTCTCCGCGAAAAAGTTGTCGGGGTTGCGGTCGAGCGTCAGCTTGCCGATGCGCTGGACGGGGACCAATTCTTCGGGGATGATCTTCGTCGCGTCGAGTAGATCGAAGTCGAACTTGTGCTCGTCCTTTTCTTCGACGATCTGCACGCCGAGTTCCCACTCCGGGTAGTCGCCATGTTCGATCGTCTCCCACAGATCGCGCCGGAGAAAGTCCGGGTCTTTGCCGGAAATTTTCTGCGCCTCATCCCACAAAACCGAATGGACGCCGAGCAGCGGCTTCCAGTGAAACTTGACGAAGCGCGCTTTGCCTCGTTCGTTGACGAAGCGGAAGGTGTGGACGCCGAAGCCCTCCATCATGCGGAAGCTTCTGGGGATGGCGCGGTCGGACATCACCCACATGATCATGTGCATCGATTCCGGCATCAACGAAATGAAGTCCCAGAAGGTGTCGTGCGCGGCTGCCGCCTGCGGCATCTCGTGGTGGGGTTCGGGCTTGATCGAGTGGACGAGGTCGGGAAACTTGATCGCGTCCTGAATGAAAAAGACGGGAATGTTGTTGCCGACTAAGTCGTAATTACCCTCCTCGGTGTAGAACTTGACAGCGAAGCCGCGCACGTCGCGTGCCAGATCGGTCGAGCCGCGCGAGCCGACGACGGTCGAGAAGCGC
>JBOGOY010000550.1:0-3874 GCA_050748185.1 Pyrinomonadaceae bacterium | reverse complement strand
GCTCTGCCTTTCCGTCGTGTAACCCATCAGAAATTTGGCGGCTCCGCCGCCGCGCGAGGCGGAGCCTCGAAACTGGTGGGGGAAACCGTTGCGGTGAGTCGGAGACTCACCGCACATCAGGCGGCACAGCCGCAAAAACAAATCCGACAAACTTGCATCATGGCCTGCGCTCCCGGCATCACGCGGCCCCTTCACGCCACATTAAGCACATCCACGCCGCCAGACGCCCGCCTCTTCAGAACCGTTTCCTGAACCTGACCTCCAAGCTGAAGTTGTCGTCCTGCGCGCGGAGCGTGTTGACCGGCCCCTGCTCGTAGCGCGCGACGACCGAGAGCCGGTCGGAGACGCGATACTCGAACGCGACGACTTGATTCTTGTCGGTCGTGAGGTTGGTCGAATAGGTCACGCTCAGGTTCCGGTTGATCTGGCGACCCACCGTCAGGCGCGCCGTCGGGCTCGCGCCGCCGCGGCCGGTGATGAGCGGATCGATCTCGAAACGGTTGAGGCCGAACAAACGGTCGGTGGCGCGCTCGACCGGGTCGCTGATCAGCGTCTCGGTCAGGAGACTGGTCGCCGTGCCGAAGCCGGTCTGGGCCAGCGTCGAGCCGCCGGTATCGCCCGTGGCGAGGTTGCCGGTCGTGATCAGCGCGATGACATCAGCCTGCGGCAGCGCCGGCTCGGCGCGCGGCGTGGCGGTCAACTGCGTGAGCGGCCCCGTCAGGCCGACGATTACGCGGTAGCCCTGAATCTCGGATTCGGCTTGAATGTTGACGACCGGATCGGCGTCGCGGCGCGGCGGCAGATCGATGATCGCGCGCGTGATCTCGTAGCGATCGTTGCGGAAGTTGATCGTACCGCGCGTGGCGGTGATGCGCCCGGCGATAAGCGGCTCTTCGAGCGTGCCGCGAATCTGGAGGGCGATTGATCCGGTCATGTCCGCGAGGTTGTTCCGCACCACGAGCGCGTCGCGACCCTCGACGCGCACATCGAGTTGCGTGCCGGCCGCAAGACCGCCGAGCCCCATTCCTTCGGTAAGCGTGGCCTCTTCGCGCCGGTCGATGAAATCGGCGAGGTCGATATCTTCGGTGTACTCGACGCGGCGGGCGCTCAGCGTACCCGTGATGATGCGCGCCCGCGGCGTGCCCTGAATCGAGAGGTCGGCGTCGGCCGTGGTGCGAAACTGGTCCGGGAAAGGCACTGTGATGTTCTCGCCACGCAGGTTCAGGCGAAACTGTTCGAGCGCGAAGCCGGCGAGAGACGCGCCGCCGGTCAAAGTGAAGCGCCCGCCTCCGAGCGTGCCCGTCAGTTCGTCCAACTGCGCGCGGTCGGCCGTGAAGCGGACTGAGCCGTTGAGGTTCTGCGCCGTCAGTCGCTCGTCCTCAAGCAGTAAGGAGAAGGTGGCGTTGGCGACCGTGGCCGTGCCGTTCAAGCGCGGTTCGGCGAAGGTACCGCCGACGCGCACGCCGACGCGCGCGGTGCCGGCGAGAAAGACGTTCGGCGAGACGCCGTTGAAGACGCGGAGGTTAACATCGCCATCGACCGTGAAGTTCTGCCGCCCGCCCGCGCCGAGCGCCGCCGTGCCGCCGAAGACGACGTTGGTCCCCGGCCCGGTGAACCGTGTCCGCTCGAAGAAAACTTCCTCGGGCGAGAACTTAACCACCAACGGCGATTCGGCCGTCAACTGCACGTCCTCGACCTGCACGGCCAGTTCCGTGAAGTTCGCCGTGCCTGAGAGCCCCCCGATGCCGAACTCTTCGTCCTCGCCGCTGATCAGATTGCCGCTCGCGACGAGCGTCCCCGTCGCCCGCCCCGTCACGCTCACCTGCGCGCTCGGCAGCAGCGCGGCGAAGAGCGGCGTCAGGTCCGTGGCGTTCAACGTAGTCTCGATGCGCGCCGGCAGGTTCGGGTCGCTCAAATCCACTTGCGCGGTGATGACCTGCGGGCGTTCGGGGCCGCCGATTAAGCCGGTGGTCAGCGTGACGTTGAGCCGCTGGTTCTCGGTTCGCCCGGCGAGCGTCAGCGCCCCGGCCCGCTGACCGTTGACTACGACATCGCGCCCTTCGGCGTTGAACTCGATCTGGTAACTGCGCGAGTCGGCGAACACGCCGGAGAGGTTGGCCGTGAAGTCAACGGTCCCGTCGAGCGCGGGCGCGGCCCGTCCGCCAACGTTCGCGATGAGCGACTCGATCAGATCGACATTGACGCCGTTGCCCGACGCGCGCAGATCGAAGCGCGTCGTCTCGGCGTCCACCGTCCCGGCAGCGTTGACGCGCCCGCCGCGCTGGAATTTCAAATCGAAGTTTTCGAGATTGATGACCGAGCCGTTGAAAGTGGCCCGCGCCGTGAGTTCGTCAAACGGCTCGTTGCCGATGCGGCCCGGCCCCGAACGCAGGGAAGCGCTGCCGCTCATCTCGCCGGGAAAGCCACGCACGCTCAACTGCCCGGAGGTCGGGCCGGCGGCGGCGAGTTGCGAAGTCAGCCGATTGTTTTGCAGGTTCGGGAGCGCGGCGAGCAGGCGTCCGAGATCATAGCGTTCGAGCGTCGCTTCGACGGTTCCCGTGTTCTGTCCCGAACGAAGCGGAGCGTTCAAGGCGAACTGAATGCTGCCGCCGTCAGGCCCGGCGAGCCGCCCGTCTGGGACGTTGACGTTGTTCGCGTCAGAGCGAATGGACGCGGTGAGTTGGCCGAGGTTGCGCCCGTTGACGTTGAGCGCGCCGACCGATATGCGGCCATCAACGACGGGCTGCGAGAGGCTGCCGCGCACCGTGCCGTTAAAGTCGAGGTTGCCGGCGAGTTCGACGCCGTAATTCGAGAGCGTCTCTTCCAAGTCGCCGAGCAGGCCCGAGCCGATGACGACCCGCTGCAACTCGGCCGCGTCGGCCGAAGCGAGATTGATTTGCAGATTGGAATCACCCTCGAACGAGAACTGCCCCGTCGCTGTCAACTCCGACTGGCCGGCGCGCAGGTTGGCGCGTCCGAGTTGGAATAGCCCGCGATCGGCGCGCACCGTCAAGGCACCTGTGAGTGGCGTCCGCCCACGCGCCTCGTCGCCGGTCTCGCCGGTAAATTCGGTATTGAGCGTCCCCGAAGCTAGTTCGATGTTGGTCCCCGGAAAGCGCAGATCGACCGTGCCGGTGGCCGCGCCGGTGACGGGCACGGTACGCCCCGAAAGAAGCGCGAGCAACTTGCCGGCGTCGAGGTTCTCGAACCGCGCCGAGACGCGCGACGCCCCGCCTCGCGCCGTGCTGATCGTGGCGTCGCCCGCGGCGCGTCCGCCCATCGCCTCGGCGGTAAAATTCCTCAACTGGACCTCGCCGCCGGTGGCGACCACCTGCGCCCGCGCCGCGCCCAGAGGAATCTCTCCGAGCACGCCGCCGCCGAGACTCAGGTCGGCGCTGGCACGATACCGCCCCGAAGGTTCGACGACGAAGGCCGGCCGGCCGAGCCTGACATTCTCCACCCGCCCCTCGCCGAGTTCGGTGTTCGTCTTGAACGCGACCGTGCCGACGTTGACATCGCCGGTCGAGCCTTCGATCCGACCACTGTCATAAATCGCCAGACGCACGCCCGCGACGTTGAGGCTGCCGATCTGCGCGCCCGCCAACGCGCCGCCGCCCACACGCGCGCTCTCGGCCACCACGTTCGTCACGCCGCCCCGGTTCACCGCCGTCACGCCGCTCGCCGACACGCCGCTCAGGCGCGTGCCTTCGGCCTGCACCGCGCCGGTACTGACCGAAGAGGCCGAAGCGTCGAAGCCTCCCTCGCCGACAGTTTTGACGCGCACGCCGGACGCCTGCGCGCCGCTGATGCTCACGCCGCCCGCGGCCGTTACGCTCTGGGCGGACGCGCGCGCGGCGTTGGCCGACAGTTGGCC
>JBOGOY010000549.1:0-3875 GCA_050748185.1 Pyrinomonadaceae bacterium | reverse complement strand
GGCACGACCGAAGCCGAATCGTGGAAGGCGGCAGTCGGCGATCTGGTGCGCTTCTCCTCGCCGGAAGTGGAGTTCATCACGGGGCCGCAACTCAAGTCGGGCAGCGCCTTGAACCCCGCGCCGTGGTTCGACCAGAATGCGATCAGCAAAGGCATGAGCCACGGCGAGGCCTTCCCCGCACAACCTCCCGACGGTCGCAACGGCGACGCTATAGACGCTTATCTAAACTTCAACTACTACGATCAGGCGCTCTGCCAGTACGTTAACTACTACCGCACGGGCGATGCACGCTTCCTCGGTTACGCGCGGAAAATAGCCGACTCGTGGGCGCTCTCCCACCACTGGCAGCGACTCGCGGCCGGGGATTTCGACAATTCACTCGCGCCGCGCAATGCATCCTTGACCGGCATGACGCTCAGGGCGCTGGACGGGCGGCCGGAACTGTGGGCCGAGATCACAGCATACGTGCGCCACTCATTCCAGACTTGGGTGGGGGCGCGCGTGAGTTACGAGGGCTTTTACTACGGCATTCGCGACGGCGGTTACATGCTGCTGCACGCGGCGAATCTGGCGCGGGTGCATCCGGACCCGGCCGTGCGCGAGGAGTTCCGCGCCAAGGTGCTGAATGCGGCCGTCAACTATTACGCGCGGTTGCAAGCAGCGGACGGAGGGTTCTACTTCGACCTTGACGACATCGCCAAGACTACGCAGCCCTTTCAAGTGGGCATCCTCGCCGAGGGGTTGATCGCCGTTCACCGGCTGACGGGCGACGAAAGGATCAAGCGGGCGATCCTCAAGTCGGCCGAACACCAGTTCAACCGGGCGTACAACCAGAGCCGCTGGCGGGGGATGTACTACTTCGTCGGGGGCAAGGGTGCGGACGGCAAGTCGTGCGAGACGGGTTGCGGCATGGCGGACACGTTCCCGCCGCCCGATCCGAACACGGTGCGCGAGGTGCGGCAACTCAATGCCACGTCCGTCCACGCCTTCGGCTACGCCTACCTGATCAGCCGCGACGCGCGCTTCCG
Organism: Pyrinomonadaceae bacterium; assembly: GCA_050748185.1. Lineage (GTDB taxonomy): Bacteria > Acidobacteriota > Blastocatellia > Pyrinomonadales > Pyrinomonadaceae > JACCRA01. The sequence goes on along the minus strand of JBOGOY010000549.1, from coordinate 2,847 downwards.
CGCGTGGGGCGATGAAATTTTCGATGCTACGTTCAGTCAGCGCGACGGTTACTACGGCCTCGCCGACTTTCGCGCGAAGGAATACAACCAGTCATACCGCTCGGCCGGCAGGTACCTCGCGTGGCGGTTGTCGCACGGAGAGACCCAAACTACGGGGCAGCGCCCCGCTGCGACATCTCCGACATCCGCTCCGGCCGAAGCTACGGCGGGGACGACGACAACTCCGCGCGGCCTCGTCGCGGCGGCGCTGGCGGAAGCCTTAAGGCAATCGTCCGGCGGTGCCCCGTCAGAGGCGCAACTCCAAGCTTTGCTGGCGCAGATCGAGGGCGCACGCAAGGCGTTCACCGACAAACGAGACCAGTTTCTGACGCCCGCCGAGGTGCTCGGCGAACTGAAGGCCGCTTACGATCACGCGCAGAACGCGCTTTTGATCACTAAATCCCCAAACGGCTCGGGCGAGGACGCAAAACTGCGCGTCGGCTGGGCCGCCGCCCGCCTCAAGCGCGCGGGCGAGCGGATCAAGCCCCGTGCGGGGCAGTAGCCGCCCGTACGGTTCGAGCGTCTCTAAGCCAGAGCGTGGCAAAGTGAGTGCGCGCAGGCCAAAGACGCCACCCAGCGCCGAGGCGCTTTTGACAACTTGCCGCTGATCGCACGAAATAAATCGCTACCGTGGCGCCGGGCGCGCGTCTGTGTGTTGCTGCTGGCCGAGTGGGAGTTGCTGGCGTGGGGCGGCGCGCGGGCGCTGCTGGTGAACGCCGAGGTCTCGCGGGCCGATGCCTTGGTGGTCTTAAGCGGCTCGACCAGTTACGTCGAGCGGGCGCGCTGGGCGGCGCAACTTTTCCACGCGGGGCGCGCGCCGCGCGTGGTGTTGACGAACGACGACCAACGCGGCGGCTGGTCGAACGCCGAGCGGCGCAACCCCTACTTCGTCGAGCGCGCCGCCGAGGAGTTGCGGCGCACCGGCGTGCCGGCGGAGCGAAACGAGGTGTTGCCGCGGGCCGTGACCGGCACGCACGACGAGGCCGTGCTGTTGCGCGAGTACGCCGGGGCCAAAGGGGCGCGCTCGTTGTTAGTCGTGACGTCGGCCTACCACTCGCGCCGCGCCCTCTGGACGTTACGGCGCGCGTTTCGCGAAAGCGGCGTCGAAGTCGGTTTGAGCGCCGTCCCAGTCGGAGGAAGTCAGACGCCCGCGCCTGCTACGTGGTGGCTGTCCGCGCGGCTGGCAAATGGTAGCGGGCGAGTATTCGAAGTTTATCTACTACTGGCTACACTACCGCTGAGTCAGAAATTTTCAACAGATGCAAAGTTTAAGCGAAACAATGGACGGCACAGTGACAGGCGAAGGAAAAACGGGGGCGGTGGTGGGGACAGACCAACACGCGCTGGAGGTTGCGCAGGGCGAGCGCTTCGAGTTTGGCAAGAACTGGGCCAAGTTTCTGGAATTGCTAAACGAACAGCGCATCGCCGAGGCTGAAACCTCGCTCAGGCAGATGCTCGAGTGCGACGATCTGACGGGCAAGAGCTTTCTCGACATCGGATCGGGGAGCGGCCTCTTTAGCCTCGCGGCGCGCCGGCTCGGGGCGCGCGTTCACTCTTTCGACTACGATCCGCACTCGGTCGCTTGCACGACGGAGTTGCGCCGCCGCTACTTCCCCGACGACGCCGGCTGGGTGGTCCAGAGCGGTTCGGCGCTCGACGCCGATTACGTCAAAAGTCTCGGCACGTTCGACATCGTCTACTCGTGGGGCGTGCTGCACCACACGGGCCAGATGTGGCAGGCGCTCGACAACGCGCGTTTGCCGGTCGCGCCCGGAGGCCGTTTGTTCGTCGCCATCTACAACGACACCGGCAGCCAGAGCGCGCGCTGGAAGTGGATTAAGAAGACCTACAACGAACTGCCACGCTTCCTGCGGCCACCGTTCGCGCTGCTCGCCGTCGCGCCCGACGAGTTGAAGAACGTGCTGCGCTCGGTCGCCACTTTGAAGGTGGGCGCCTATGTGCGCTCGTGGACCGACTACGATCAGAATCGCGGGATGAACAAGTGGCGCGACATCGTCGACTGGGTTGGCGGCTACCCTTATGAGGCCGCCCGGCCCGACGCGATCTTCGATTTCTACCGTCAGCGCGGCTTCACGCTCGCGAAGCTCTACTGCGGCGGCGGCCTCGGCTGTAACGAGTTCGTATTCGTCAGGGACAGGTGAAAATACAGTAAGCGGGCGGCGCGAGTGTCGCCCGTGGGCAGACGGGCCGTATTCGTCAGGGACGGGCGCACGTGGGTGCGCCTGTTTTTTTATCTTCGAGCAGGTCACCGCGGCAAGGCGTGAATTTAACTCATCCCGAATTGCATTACGACCTGAGATTTGTTGAGAGGCGGGCTGACCCGCCGCCGCGACGTGAGACGGCGGGCCAGCCCACCTCTCAACACTCGTTGACTCTCATGCTGTTACGCAAGCCGGTATAAGCTTCCATCGCGGGAGGCGGAGTTCGAGCGGAACTCTGTAGCCATCATGGGAGAGGTAGGAAAGGGAACGGGTCCAGACGCAGCGCGTCTGGACCCGTGGTCGTGCCCGAAGGTGGTGCTGTCGGGTTGTCTGACTATTTACAGACGTTCAGTTTGTTGATCTTGAACCGGTCGTCCGGCGTGGTATCGCTCTTCGAGGCCGCGATGACGAGCGCATTGCCTACCATGTCGCCGCCATTGAAGGCCGCCCAACGGGAGGTGGTGCTCGTCGTGTCGTTGTCTTGTTTCAGCCCGAAGCTGTTTAAGACGGCGTCGTTCAATGTCAGGTGATTGACGAATGGATTGTTGAACGAGCCAATCCACACGGAGATGTCGCTATCGCCCAC
>JBOGOY010000548.1:0-3880 GCA_050748185.1 Pyrinomonadaceae bacterium | reverse complement strand
AACCTTCTTCCGATTTCTGCACACGAACTTTGTAATTCATCCTCGAACCCTCCGGCTCAGATTATACCTGCGGATAGATTCAACAGCCATCTAACGCTCGGATTCACGCGCCGGGAGGCAATGAAACAAGCCTTCAAGTCTCGCGGATGAAAGCTGCGCTCAACCCGGTCGCGTGCAAGCCGTTGTTGGGCTGCCCGTGATAGAAGCTATTCAACCCGCGCCGCCCACCGCGCAGGGAATTATTCACCGCCCGTCTTGTGATGTCCAGAGCAGGCGCAAGCGCGGCGGCAGGGCGTCGGCGGTGAGCTTTCAACTTTCCCCGGTGGAGAGCCGCGCGCCGTGAGAGAGCGACAAGTCTCGCGCTCCGTCTAAAACTCAATGCGAGCAGCCCAACGCCCGGCATCACCCGCCCGCTACTGCCGTTAATGATGAGAGCCGCGCTATTGCGGGTCGGGTGCATGCCGTTGTTATACCGCGCCCGTAGCAAGCATGCCGGTCTAATTATTCTGCTTCTTCTGCTGCCGCTGTAAGTAGCTCCTGACGGGCGCGGCAACGGTATTCGCATTGATGTCTCTATCAACGCAGTACCGCGTATTAAACCACTCAGCCAATGTCTTCGCGCCTCGGCTCGAATTACAAGCTCCGCAACAAATTACGATATCGTACGCCTCCAATCCATCGCTCCAATAGAATGGGCCGTCAAAGTTCAAGTGCTCAATGGTGGCACAATCCTTGCCATTTTTAACAAGGTACGGGTAAATCATAGGCTTGTGACAATAGACGCCGGACTTATCGCGCGCCCTGATTTCGGAAAGCACGTTTTCTGGGATTCCAAATCTGTTCTTCGCCATAAATCAATGAAGCGGTATCACGCTGGACTTCAGCAGGGCGCGCGACGGCACGCAACCTGCGCCGGAGCATGTTTCATGAAAGGCACGCTATCGCGCCTCTGCTGCAAGGACTTGTTGGGCTTGTGCTTAGGCTAAACCAAGCCGTTCTCAATAACATACTCCCGCCCTTTTTGCCTCAGGCGGCATACGGTAGGGCGGGTTAATCTTGGACGTAGTGTTTCAACATAATCTTGCTTTATAAGTTCGTGCAAATGGTACTCCAATGTTGTAAGCGACATCTGTGATATGGAAACCAATTCTTGGACATACAGAGAGCCATTATGCTGGGCGAGAAATACCAAGATTGCAACTTTAATTTCATCGAGGTCGGGAATATGCGTAAATTCTTCTATCCTATTTTTGAGTTCTTCGTTTTCCTTACGAAGTTGTTGCTTGTCCGTCTCCGAATCACGAAGCTGGTCTTTGAGAAGAGCTACCTCTGTTTCAAGTTCGGCTTGCTTGGCTTCCGCCGCGCTCAACTTCTCTCGAAGCAGGGGATTGGCGGGAAGCCCTTTGAGGATGTCATCGAAGATGCTCATAAGTAGCTTACGCAACACGAAAAGCCCAACGCTCGCCTTCACCGGCGGCGGGCGAACACACGCAACTATGAAAGAACAAAGCACCATGAAAGAGACGCTATCCCGCCGTCCGGTGCAAGGCGTTGTTGTGCGCGGCGTGAGATGCAAGGCGCATAAACGAAACCCGCCCTACAAGCCTGAAGCGCAATGCCACAGCCGCGCGATACAGAAAGGATTTTGTTGGCAACATGCAAGAACAAGCAAAAATTGATAATGGCTTCAAGCCAGACGGACATCCGATGCGAAGATTCTATTTGAACCGCATCAAGGACGAAACGGGAATCAGCCGCACGGGTCGCGTTCTTGAAGGCGTGCTGACACAAAGCGGTAAAGTCTTTGTCGAGTGGCGACCACCGCATTCGACAATGGGCATTTACAATTCTTTTGACGAGTTCAAGGTGATTCACGTTGATTGTCACCCTTCATGCAACGAGGTTGTTTGGCTTGACGACGAAGGCAATAAGTAAGCGCACAACTTATCATTATCCCGCTCCGGCGTGGATAAGTGCCTGATTCGGATGTTATCACGGGGTTTCCCGTGATAACACCCCTGATTTGGCGTGTTATCACGGGAAACGCCGTGATAACACGCTGGGGGCGCTATTATCACCGGGCCTCACCGCTCCTCAAGAAAGATCGAGGCGGAAGAGGCGGGCAAAGTTGTCGGAGGTGACTCGCCCGAGTTCCTCGGCGCTGGTGCCGCGCAGGGTGGCGAGGAAGCGCGCGGTGTCAGCCACCCGTGCCGGTTCGTTCCGCTGCCCGCGGTAAGGGACGGGCGTCAGGTAGGGGCAATCGGTTTCGATTAGAAGCCGTTCAATCGGGATGCGGCGCGCGACCTCGCGCAGCGCGTCGGCTTTCTTGAAGGTAACGTTTCCGGCAAATGAGATCGAGAAGCCGAGCGGCAACAGGCTTTCGGCCATCCCGAGGCTTCCGCCAAAGCAGTGCATCACGCCGCCGCGCGTCGCGCCCGGCCACTCTTCGCGCAGAACTTCCAATGTCTCGTCGTCGGCCGCGCGCGAGTGGACGATGACCGGCAGGTCCAGCCCGCGCGCCAGACGCAACTGGCGGCGAAAGGTTTCGCGCTGCACCTCGCGCGGCGAGTGTTCGTAATGATAGTCGAGACCGATCTCGCCCCACGCGACGACGCACGCGCTTCCCTTCACTAACCCGAGCAGACGCTCTTCCGCCCGCTCGTCATACAGCTTCGCGTCGTGCGGGTGGACGCCGACGGCGGCGAATACATTCTGGTAACGCCCTGCGACTTCGACGGCCCGCTCGAGATTGCCGCCGTGCGGATCGCCCGTTCCGACGTTGAGGATCGCCCGCACACCCGCCTCGCGCGCTCGCGCGATCACTTCGTCGCGGTCAGCGTCGAATTCAGGCCCGTCAATGTGTGCGTGGGAATCGACGAAAAGCATAATGATGAATGCGGAATGATGAATGCGGAATGAAAGACAAATGATTTCAATTCATCATTCATCATTCCGCATTCATCATTTCAATCTCGCCCCGTTCGGCACGTCTTCGGTGAAAGTGGCGAGGACGGGGCGGCCCTCTTCGCCGATTGAGGCGGCGAGGACCATACCCTGTGATTCGAGGCCGCGCAGCTTGCGTGGCTTAAGGTTGGAGACGACCACGATCTTGCGGCCGACGAGCGGGCCGGGCTCATAGTGCTCGGCGATGCCGGCGAGAATCTGGCGCGGCTCTGGTTCGCCCAGATCGACCGTGAAGCGCAGCAGCTTATCGGACTTCGGCACGCGCTCGGCGGTCAACACCTGCCCGACGCGCAGTTCGACTTTCGCAAAGTCTTCGATGCCGATCTGGCTGACGACGCCCTCGGGCGCGCCCGTCTGTGATGGCGTAGCCGACGCCGTTTGTTGCGCGCCGGCCGGAACCGCGTCGGCTTCGGTCGCGCCGCGCATTGGCGGAGCGGGTTGCGTCTCGGCCGATGGCGGTGCACCGGGCACGGCTTCGGCCTCGGTCGTGTGTGCGCCTGAGCCTTCACTTTCAATCTGTGCTTTGATTTCGTCCATGATGTGCTTCTTGTCGAGGCGCGGGAACAGCGGCGACACTTCGCCGACGTTGGTTCCCACGCGCAAGCCCCCCCATTCGAGTTGTGCCGGATCGAGTCTGGCTAAATCATCTACCTGCCCGAGCTGGCCCCACAGCGCCGGCATCGATTCGGGCAGCACCGGGTAAAGCATCGACGCAAGCCAGCGCAGAGTTTCGGCGGCCCGGTAGAGCACCGCGCCGAACAGATCGCGCTGGCCCGCATCACGCGCCAACTCCCACGGCTTCGCGTCGGAGATCATTTTGTCGGCACGCGCGATCACGCCCCACGCCGTCTCCAGCGCACGGTGAAAGGCGAACTCTTCAAACTGCTGCACGAACGCATCGCGCGCATGTTCGAGC
>JBOGOY010000547.1:0-3882 GCA_050748185.1 Pyrinomonadaceae bacterium | reverse complement strand
CCGTACACCGTCGGCTCAGCCGCGCGCGTCCACCCTATCAATCGGTCGTGCCTTATCGCACCTACTTGCGGCGCGATGCTCAACCGCTCGTGCCGGGCCAGATCACGCAGCTTACTTTCGACTTGCTCCCGACCTCCTACCTCTTCCGTCAAGGCCGGAGGCTGAGAATCGCCATCGCCGGAGCGGATAAGGATCACTTCGACCCGCTCGCCGGCCCTCCCCCGACGGTTCAGTTCTATCGCGGCGGCGCTCACCTTTCACGCATTGACCTGCCTCTGATCCCACGCCGGCAAGCATCACGTTAAGCGGGGCGAACGCGAGCGGGATTGACGGATATGGATAAGACCCGGCATTGAGACCTCAAACAAGTTCAGGTGCTTATGATGGGGCAATCGTTATGAGCATACGTTTTGACGGCAGAGTAGTGGTGATCACCGGAGCCGGAAGCGGTCTGGGTAAAAGCTATGCGCTACACTTCGCGGCGCGCGGCGCGCGCGTGGTCGTCAACGATAAGGGAGGCACGGTGGAAGGAGAGGGCGTGTCAAACGTGCCAGCGCAACTCGTGTTGGACGAGATTAAAAGAGCAGGAGGCGAGGCCGTCGCCAACTACGATGACATCTCGCAGGTCGAAGGGGCGAATAATCTAATCAAGCAAGCGCTCGACCAGTTCGGTACGGTAGATGTGCTTATCTGCAACGCGGGGATTCTGCGGGATAAAAGTTTCTTGAAGATGCCGCTGGAAGATTTTGAACTTGTGCTCAGGGTTCATCTGCTCGGTACGGTTTACGTCACCAAGGCCGCTTTCCCCGTGATGAAAGCTCAGGGGTACGGGCGCATCGTCGTGACGACCTCCGCCTCGGGCCTGTACGGCAACTTCGGTCAGACGAACTACGCCGCCGCCAAGCTCGGCATCGTCGGTTTCATGAACTCGCTCAAGTTGGAAGGACTGAAATCCAACATCCGCATCAACGCCGTCGCCCCGCTCGCCGACACCAGATTGGCCCAAGGAGTTTTCCCTGAAGAGATGCGACGGCGCTTGAAGCCGGAACTCGTGACACCGCTCGTGGCCTATCTATGCAGCGAACAATGCGAGGCTTCCGGCGACATCATCTCGGCCGGCGCAGGTTCTTACAGCGCGGTCAAGATCGTCGAGAGTAAAGGGGTCAGGTTTGGAACCGAGCAGGAGATCACGCCTGAGTTGATCGCCGCCAAGTATCGCGAGATGACGAATCTGGAAGGGGCAGCCTCTTTCAACGACGCGCAAGAGGAGTTCGCCTCCGTGCTCGCGACCCACCCTTAATTGACAGACTTTAAGATACTCAAAAGTGACAAGTGAACGGTGACAGGATGATCTGGTTTTGGCAAGACGTTGAGTTAATCGCTGCCCCCGCACCGGCGCAGGCAGAAAGTCATCCGGGTGAGAGTGTCACACCCGTGTCTTTCCGTCTGGCTTGTCACCTATCACTTGTCACCCGTCACTTTTGAGAAGATAGACATGTCACACGAGACTGACTTTCATCCGTTAACCGGAATCAGAATCACAACGCTGGCGACCAACCTCCCCGGCCCGGTCGCCGCCGCACGGTTGCGGAGGCTCGGCGGAGAGGTCATCAAAGTCGAGCCGCCGATTGGTGATCCGCTCTCCCGCCTTTGTCCGGCGTGGTATGAATCCCTCGTCGAGGGCCAAAAAGTTTTACGCCTGAACCTCAAGGACACTGGCGAGCGGGCCGAGCTAGATCGCCTGTTAGCGGAAAGCGATCTGCTGCTCACCTCAAATCGTCGCGCCGCCCTCGACCGGCTCTCGCTCGAATGGGCTGAGTTGCACGCGCGTTACCCGCGCCTCTCACATGTCGCTATCGTCGGCCACTCTTCGCCCGATGAGGACAAGGCCGGACACGATCTCACTTATCAGGCGGAATCAGGTCTCGTCGTTCCGCCCGATTTGCCGCGCACACTGCTTGCCGATCTGATAGCCGCGGAGCGCGTGGTCAGCGCCGCGCTGGCGCTCTTGATAGCGCGCGGGCGCAATCACCGTGGCAGCTATATGGAGGTCGCGCTGGTTGAGGCGACGAAGGCTCTCGCCGACCCGTGGCGTTACGGGGCCACGACGCCGGACGGCCCGCTGGGCGGCGGATTCCCCGGCTACAACCTGTACCGCGCGCGTTGTGGCTGGGTCGCTTTAGCCGCTCTGGAAATACACTTCTGGCAAAGACTGCAAAGCGAATTAGAATTGAGCGATCCGACGCGGGAAGACTTGGTCCGCATTTTTCTCACACGCGACGCCGACGAGTGGGAGGCTTGGGCCGACGCGCGCGACCTGCCCCTCGTGGCGGTGCGCGAAACGATTCCCGCAAGTAGTCACGATAGTGACGTGGCTTTCGGTTGCGAGAAAGAGGCGCTGAAGAGAGGAGTACAAACCTCTCAAGAGCTTGATCAAGAGTGAAGCAGTTTATGGAAAACTTCCCAACCCCATATACCTCCATCACCGATGCCATAGCCAGCCACGCCAAGTGGCGTCCACACCAGACGGCGCTTGTCTGCGCGGGCGAGAGACGCACTTGGAGCGAGTTCAATCGGGCGATCAACCGAGTGGCCGACGGCCTTCTGAAAGGTGGCCTGTGCAGAGGCGACAAGGTGAGCGTCCTGATGACTAACAGTATCGAGATGCTGGAGATCATGTTGGGCGTGGTCAAAGCCGGCGGCGTCATCGTCCCGCTCTCCGTAATGCTCACTGCCGAATCACTCGCGGTAATGATTGACGACTCGGATTCGCGGTTCGTCTTCGCGGGCGCAGCCTTCGCGCCGATGGTTGACTCGATCCGGCGCGATCTGCTCAACATCTCGTCCGAGGGCTTCCTCCTCGTCGGGGACGACATCGAAGGCTGGCTCAACTACCAGAGATGGCGAGATGGCTTTTCGGACGCGCCGCCTCACGTCCGACTGACTCCCGACGACGACTTCAATCTCATTTACAGTTCGGGCACGACGGGGACGCCGAAAGGCATCGCCCACACACACTACGCCCGCCAGCAGACCGCCTACATCCTCGCCATCGAGTTTGGCTTCGAACTGAACTCTATCGCCGTCATCACGACGCCGCTCTTCGCCAACGGCACTTGGATCATGATGCTGCCATCGCTCACCATCGGTTCGACGCTGGTCATCATGCCGCAGTTCAACCCGAAAAACTTTCTTGCGCTCGTCCAGCGCGAGCGTGGCACACACACGTTCATGGTCCCGACGCAGTACATCGCGACGATGGACGTGCCCGAGTTTGACCAGTTCGATCTTAGCTCGCTCAAGGCGTTGCTCTCGGCGGGCGCACCGTTACGCGCCGACACGAAGGCGCACATGTTGCGGAGATTCGGCGGCGGAGTGTACGAGTTGTACGGCCTCACCGAAGGCATCGCTACGAGGCTCAGGCCCGAAGAGATGGAGGACAAACTTTCCTCGGTCGGGACCACGATCTTCGGCGGTGACATACGCATCATTGACGAGGCGGGCCGCGAACTCCCGCGGGGCGAGGCGGGCGAGATCGTCGGCTACAGCTCCGCGCTGATGCGCGGTTATTACAAGAAGCCCGCGGAGACCGCAGCCGCCCTCTGGAAGGATGAGGCGGGCCGCACCTATCTTCGCACCGGCGACATCGGCAAGCTCGACGAAGACGGCTTTCTCTACATCCTCGACCGCAAGAAGGACATGATCCTTTCGGGCGGCGTCAACGTCTTCCCGAAGGACATTGAAGAGATAGTCGCTCGCCACCCCGAAATCGCGGACGTCGCGGTGATCGGCATCCCGCACGACAAGTGGGGAGAGACGCCGCTCGCCCTCGTCATTAGACCTCTTGCAAAAGTCTGATAGATGATGCGACAAGTAGCTCAC
>JBOGOY010000546.1:0-3882 GCA_050748185.1 Pyrinomonadaceae bacterium | reverse complement strand
CTGCCGGCGCGCAGTTACGCCGGCAGGTGACGCCAACCAACTCGAACCGTCAAATCTGATCGACCTACCGCCGCTTCACGGAAACAGTGATGGCAACTAACTTCGGACATCTCTGGGAAAGTTTGCCCGGCGACGGCACGATGCCGCGCCGGTGCCTGATTATCGCCGAGGTCGCGCAGGCGCACGATGGAAGCCTCGGCATGGCCCACTCCTTTATTGACGCGGCGGCGCGCGCCGGGGCCGACGCCGTCAAATTCCAGACGCACATCGCCGCCGCCGAGAGCACCGCCGCCGAGCCGTGGCGCGTGAAATTCAGCCCGCAGGACGCGACGCGCTACGACTACTGGAAGCGGATGGAGTTTACCGAAGAGCAGTGGCACGGACTGAAGCGGCACGCCGTCGAGTGCGGGCTGCTCTTTCTCAGTTCGCCGTTCTCCACCGAAGCCTTCGAGTTGCTTCGGCGCGTGGGCGTAGCCGCGTGGAAGGTGGCGTCAGGCGAAACCGGCAACCTCGCGCTATTCGAGCGCATGGCGGCGACGGGCCTGCCGATCCTGATCTCGACCGGCATGAGCCCGTTCGCGGAAATTGACCGGGCGGTTGACTTGATAAAGTCCTACGGCGTGCCGCTGGCAGTCATGCAATGCACTTCGGCCTATCCGTGTCCGCCGGAAAAAGTCGGCTTGAATCTGCTCCCTTTATTCCGCGCGCGCTATGGCTGCGCCGTCGGGTTGTCGGACCACTCGGGCGTCATCTTTCCCGGCCTTGCCGCCGCTACGCTCGGCGCCGATGTGCTCGAAGTCCACGTCACGCTGAGCCGCGAGATGTTCGGGCCGGACGTGCCGGTCTCATTGACTACTGACGAACTGCGCCAACTCGTCGCGGGCGTCCGCTACATCGAGACGATGAACGCCCACCCCGTCGAGAAGGACGCGCTGGCGAAAGAGGCGGAGGTCATGCGCGGCACGTTCACCAAAAGCGTCGTCGCGCGCGTGGACCTGCCGCCCGGCATCACGCTCGGCGAGGAACACTTGGCGGCCAAGAAGCCGGGCACCGGCATCCCCGCCGCCCGCCTGCCGGAGTTGATCGGCAGCCGCCTCAAGCGTGGCCTGCGGGCCGACGAGTTAATCCGCGAAGTCGATTTGCTCAAAAGCGAGGTGTGACAAGTGACAAGCAAAAACAGTGTCGAGTGACAAGTGAGAAGTGACAAGTCAGAGTTGTTGTCACTCGGTCACTGTTCACTTTTTTCACTTGTCACTTGTCGCTCGTCACCTGTCACTTTTGAGGATTAAGAGTTAAATCTGCTGCATCAGCCCGAAAGGGAGAGATTATGAACCTCATGAAACTCGCGTTGCTCATCACCATCACGGGGTTGATACTGTTGTCGGCGAGCGTGAGTGTTCAGGCTCAATCGACCTCGGTGTTGACCACCGGGCTGAAAGCGCCGTCCAAAATCATCTACTCCAGAGGCCATCTGCTCGTCGCCGAATCCGGCGAAGGGCCGAACACGGGGCGCGTCTCCGCTGTCGATCAAACGGGCCTGCGCCGCACGTTGCTCGACAACCTGCCGTCAGGTTTCTCCGCCCCTAACAACGAACCTTCCGGCCCTTCGGGACTCGCCGTGCGCGGGCGCACGTTGTTCGTCCTCATCGGCGCCGGCGACGTGGTGCGTGCGGGGCCGCGACCGGGCAGTGAAGTGCCGAATCCGGAAGGCCCCTCGTCGCCGATCCTGAGTTCTGTTTTGCAAGTCACTTTCAGCACGCAGATCGAGCGGTTGATGAGCGGTTTCAACCTTTCTTTAGCCGATCAGTTTACGTTGGCAAATGGCTATGATGTGACGTTGGAGAACGGAGCCGGGGAACAGGCGACGGTTGAACTGGTGGCCGACTTTCGTGACTACGTGCGCGATCCTAACACCATCGTGCGCTCTTCTAATCCGTTTGGCTTGGCGCTGGAAAACAGCTTGCTCTACATCGCGGACGCGAGCATGAACTCCGTCGTGCGGGTGCAGACCAACAGCAGACCAACAATTGCCGCGTCCAGACTTTGCTGACTTTCCCGCGGCGACCAAATCCGCTGCCTTTCGGCCCGCCGATGATCGACCCCGTGCCGTCCAATATCCGCATCTATCGCGGCGACCTGCTCGTGCCGCTGCTCACCGGATTCCCCTTTCCCGTCGGTGGCGCGGAAGTGCGGAGGGTCGATAAATTCGCGCGGGGCATGGGCAGTTCCGAGCCGTTTATTACCGGCTTGACGATGGCGATTGACGTGTTGCCGGTGACAACTCCGGGGCGTGGCGACAGCTTTTATGTGCTTGAGTTCAGCGCTGCTCCGTTAGCCAATGCGCCCGGACGTTTACGGCGGTTTAATTCGCCGACGGCGACGCCGGTCGTCGTGGCCGATAGCTTGATCAGCCCGACCAGTGTCGCGCACGATCCGGCCAGCGGAGACTTCTTCATCACGGAATTCTTTACGGGCCGGATTATCCGGGTGCAAGGCGCGTAGCAATCCGAACCGCTTTTCTCACCAACCGCCGGCAACTCTCTTCGTTTAAGGATTAGAGGTCTAAAAAAATGCGTCGCAAAGTGTGTGTGGTCGTCACTGCGCGGCCCAGCTACAGCCGTATCAAGACGGCGCTGCGTGCCGTCGCCGCGCGCGACGATCTCGAACTACAGTTGGTGATCGCTGCCTCGGCCCTGCTCGACCGCTACGGCAACGCCGTCCGCGTCGTCGAAGAGGACGGATTCGAAATCGCCGCGCGCGTCTACATGGTGCTCGAAGGCGAAAACCCCGCGTCGATGGCGAAGACGACCGGCCTCGGCCTGCTCGAACTTGCCACCGTCTTCGATAACCTGAAGCCGGATGTGGTCGTGACCATCGCCGACCGTTACGAGACGCTGGCGACCGCCGTTGCCGCTTCGTACATGAACCTGCCGGTCGCGCACGTGCAGGGCGGGGAAGTGACCGGTTCGATTGACGAGCGCGTGCGCCACGCCGTCACGAAGCTCTCCGATTTGCACTTCGCGGCTTCGGAGAAGGCGGCGCACCGCGTGATCAGGATGGGCGAAGATCCGCGAACCGTGTTCGTCACGGGTTGCCCCTCAATCGATCTGGCCGCCGAAGTATTGCGCGACCCGACGCTGACCTTTGACCCCTACGAGAAGTATGGCGGCGTCGGCGACGCGCCCGATTTGTCGGGAGGGTATCTAGTCGTGATGCAGCACCCGGTCACGACTGAATACCAACTCGCGCGCGATCACGTCACCGAGACGCTCTCGGCAGTCGCGGGAGTGGAGCTGCCGGCGCTCTGGTTCTGGCCCAACGTCGATGCCGGGTCGGACGGGACTTCCGGCGGCATCCGCGCCTTCCGCGAGGGGGCGAGCCCGCACAACATTCACTTCTTTAAGAACATGACGCCGACCGACTTTCTGCGGCTGATCTACAACAGCCGCGGGCTGGTAGGCAATTCGAGCGTCGGCGTGCGAGAGTGCTCTTTTCTGGGCGTTCCCGTCGTCAACATCGGCACGCGGCAATCGGGCCGCGATCGCGGCCTGAACGTGATTGACGTGGACTACGACCACGGGCGGATCACGGAGGCGATCGGGCGCCACCTACAGAACGGTCGCTACGAACAGGATTTGCTTTACGGCGATGGACACGCGGGTGCGCGCATCGCTGGGCTGCTGGCGGAAGCGCCTCTCAACATCGAAAAGAGGTTGACGTACTGATGAAAGCGAGCAGGGTGCTGGGCCTGATCCCGGCGCGTGGCGGCTCGAAGGGCGTGCCACGCAAAAATATCCGACCACTGTGCGGCAAGCCGCTCCTGCAATACGCGGCGGAGGCGGCCCTCGGCGCGCACCGGCTGGCGAAAGTGATCCTCAGCAC
>JBOGOY010000545.1:0-3886 GCA_050748185.1 Pyrinomonadaceae bacterium | reverse complement strand
TCTCACCTCTGACCTCTTTTTCTATGGAATACTCACAAGCGGAAATTTTGCAGACCGTTCGGATGACGGAGATCGAGCATCTGGACGTGCGAACCGTCACCGTCGGCCTTTCGCTGCGCGACTGCGTGAGCGAGTCGGTCGAGCGCACGGCCGCGCTCGTGCGGGAGAAGATCGAGCGGACGGCCGAGCGCTTGGTCCCCGTGGTAAACGAGATCGGCGAAGAGATGGGCATTCGCATCGCCAACAAGCGGATTTCGATCACGCCCGCCGCCCACCTGCTCGGCGCGGCGCGCTCGACGTCCGAATGCGTGACGCTCGCGCGCGCGATCGACGAGGCGGCGGCGCGCGTCGGCGTGGATTTCATTGGCGGCTATTCGGCTTTAGTGCACAAGGGCTGGACCAGAGGCGAAGGCGTCTTTCTCGACTCGATCCCCGAGGCGCTGGCCGAGACAAAGCGCCTATGCTCTTCCGTCAACGTCGCCACCACGCGCGCCGGCATCAACATGAACGCGGTGCGCCGCGTCGGCCGCCTGCTCAAAGAAGCGGCCGAGTTGACGCGCGACGAGGGCGGCCTCGCCTGCGCCAAGTTCGTCTGCTTCGCCAACGCGGTCGAGGACAATCCTTTCATGGCGGGCGCGTTCCACGGCACGGGCGAGCCCGAGGCGGTCGTCAACGTCGGCGTCTCCGGCCCCGGCGTTGTCAATCACGCCGTCCGGCACGCGCCAAAAGATATGCCGCTCGAAGAATTGGCCGAACTGATCAAGCAACTCTCCTTCAAACTCGCCCGGGCCGGTGAACTAATCGGCCGCGAGGCCGCGCGCCGGCTGGGGCTGCGCTTCGGCATTATCGACCTCTCGCTTGCGCCGACGCCGGTTCCCGGCGATTCGGTCGCCGAGATCATCGAGGCCTTTGGGTTCGAGCGCGCCGGCGCGCCGGGGACCACGGCCGCGCTCGCGCTGATCACCGACGCCGTCAAGAAAGGCGGCGCGATGGCTTCGGGCTCGGTCGGCGGCATGAGCGGCGCGTTCATCCCCGTCTCCGAAGACGCCGCGATGATCGAGGCGGCGCGCGTCGGCGCGCTCACCTTAGAGAAACTCGAAGCGTGGACCAGCGTCTGCTCGGTCGGGCTCGACATGATCGCCGTGCCCGGCGCGACCACGGCCGAGACGCTCGCCGCGATCATCGCCGACGAAATGGCAATTGGTGTTATGAACAACAAGACCACCGCCGTCCGCATCATCCCCGCACCGGGGCGAGAGGTCGGCGACCTTGTAGAGTTCGGCGGACTCTTAGGGACCGCGCCCATCATGCCCGTCAACCAATTCTCCGCCGCCGACTTCATCCGCCGCGGCGGGCGCATCCCCGCGCCGATCCACTCGCTGCGGAATTAGTCAGAACTGCTAGCCAGAGAATTCAACATGGCCGGAAAACGTAAAATGTGGGTCTATTCTCCGCCCCAGCCACCGAAGCCAAAAGCGCCGGAGGCGCTCAAGGCCGAAGTCTCAGAAAAGGCCAATCAACTGATCGAAGCGACGCTTAAACTCCAATATATCAAGCCGCCGCCGAAAGATCAGCGATTCAATTGCGTCGTCGATCTCTACACAAAATGGTATCGCAGCTATTTTTACTTTTGCTCGAAGTATGCCTGTCCCGGCCCTTCTGCCATCTCTCCGTTCTTTGAAGCGCGGTTCGCGCGGATGGAATACGTCGGGAACCGAAAATTCAACATGGCGTTCATGAGACACACGGGAGAGTGGATCGAAATTTTCGCGGATCTCTCAGTGGATGAATGTCTGGATGCGATCAGAGATGGCGGCTATTTCCAGCCATGACGTGAGGCTCTCGCCGCGGTCCCCTTCAACCGCGGGCGGGACGGAGGCCGAAGGCCGATGAAAAACTTGATCACCGTCGAGTCGAGCATGATTCATGCGGTCGGGTACGACTCCAAGACGCGCACCCTCGAAGTCGTTTTCAACAGCGGGCGGACATACTGCTATGAAGCTGTGCCGCCCAAAGTTTACAAGGAACTGCTGGCCGCCGAAGCGAAAGGTCGTGACATGCGTGACGAAATTATCGAAATGTATCTCGACCGTCCGCTCTCCCGCGGCAGGCGAAGATAGTCGTTTCGCGTCCTCCTGCTCAACGGACTGATGATGAAAGACACCAGCCTCAGAGAACTCAAGCAATACCTCCGCACGCGCACGCCCGAACAACTCGTTGAAGAGATCGGCGAACTGTTTCGCAAGTCCGATTTCGTCAGAGATTATTACTTGGTCAAACTGCGCGGGGGCGAAGACGATGAGCCCGTCCGCGACAAGTACAAGGC
This sequence comes from Pyrinomonadaceae bacterium, assembly GCA_050748185.1. Lineage (GTDB taxonomy): Bacteria > Acidobacteriota > Blastocatellia > Pyrinomonadales > Pyrinomonadaceae > JACCRA01. Next base: position 1,560 of record JBOGOY010000545.1, on the reverse strand, counting down.
GAACATCAAAGACGTCTTCTTTCCGCGGCGCGGCGGTTTCACGGACGGCTTCCCGCGGCTCGCCGTCGCGCGCAAGGCCGTCAGTGAATACCGGAAGGTGGCCGCTTCGCCGTCAGGCGTCGCCGACCTGATGCTCTACTACGTCGAGACTGGCGTGCGTTTTACGAACGAATACGGAGACATTGACGAGCCTTTCTACAACAGCATGGAGAGCATGTACGAGCGCGCGCTCAAACTCATCGTCGAACACGGAATGCAGGAACCGTTCGGGCGGCGCTGCCAGCAGGTCGTGTACGACACCAGTGGCATCGGCTGGGGCTTTCACGATCAACTCGGTGACCTGTTCGACCAATACCTCGGGCGATGAACAACACGAGCGAACATCATCTGACGGCGGCTGACCAAGCGCCTGAGCCGGTCAAGCCGCTCGCCGGCCTGAAAGTCTTGGAGATGGGCCAACTGCTCGCGGGGCCGTTCGCCGGCGCGATCCTCGCGTGGTTCGGCGCGGAGGTGATCAAGATCGAGCGGCCGGGCGCGGGCGATCCACTGCGGACGTGGCGTAAGATGTACAAAGGCACTTCGCTGTGGTGGCTTTCGCTCGGGCGCAACAAGAAGTCGATCACGCTCGATCTGACGCAGCCGAAGGGGCAGGAGTTGGCGAGAGAGTTGGCCCGGCGCGCCGACATCCTGATCGAAAACTTCAAGCCCGGCACGCTGGAAAAGTGGGGCCTGTCTTACGCGGAGTTGAAGGCCCGGAACCCGCGGCTGATCCTCGTGCGCGTTTCCGGCTACGGCCAGACTGGCCCCTATGCGTCGCGGCCCGGCTTCGCTAACGTCGCCGAAGCCTTCGGCGGCATCCGCTACACCACCGGCCACCCCGACCGGCCTCCGGCGCGCACCGGCGTCTCTCTGGGCGACTCGCTTGCCGGCCTGCACGCCGCGCTCGGCGCGCTCGTCGCCCTCCATCACCGCGACGCGAAAGGGACCAACGAAGGTCAGGTGGTGGACGTGGCGATCTACGAGGCGGTCTTTCACCTGATGGAATCGCTGTTGCCCGAGTACGACAAACTCGGCCACGTGCGCGAGCGCAAAGGGACCAGCCTCGAAGGCATCGTCCCGACCTCGACCTACGAGTGCGCCGACGGCCCGTACCTCGTCATCGGGGCCAACGGCGACTCGATCTTCAAACGCCTGATGCGCGCCGTCGAGCGCCCTGACCTCGCAGACGATCCGCGCCTCGCGCGCAACGACGGCCGCGTGCCCCACGAAGAGATGATCGACGCCGCCATCCAGCAGTGGACCAGCCGGCACGCTTACGAAACGGCCTTCCGCACGCTGGACGCGGCGGGCGTCCCCTGCGGCCCGGTCTATACGGCGGCCGACATCGCACGCGATCCGCACTACGCCGCACGCGGCGTCTGGGAAGAGGCAGACCTCGGCGGCGGCGACACCGTCAGAATTCCGACCGTCCCGCCCAAACTCTCCGCCACCCCCGGCGGCACTGATTGGATTGGCCCCGCCCTCGGCCAGCACAACCCGGAGATCTACAAAGAACTGCTC
>JBOGOY010000544.1:0-3888 GCA_050748185.1 Pyrinomonadaceae bacterium | reverse complement strand
CGATTACTCGATAGACGGCGGCTTCGATAACGGTTGCCAAATTATCCGTCATGACGACGGAGTCCGTTAACAACCCTGATTGTTGCCCTTCAGGTGATGACAGCCGGACGATGACGCGGCTGGGATGGTTGGCGCGCGTCATCTGGCTGGAGATCATCGCCACGACGACCTGTGGCAAGCCCGTTCGCAAGATCGTTGGCTTGCACGACTAACGCCGGGCGCGTCTTGGAGGTGCGAAGGTTTGAGTGTGGGAACAGCACCAGCGCCACGTCACCGCGCCGGCAGCCCGGTTTTGGCGGCGTCATAGTCGTCATAAACATCCATCTCAGGGCTGTCCCAATCGGTGAAAGCCGCGAAACTGTTTCTCAACTCCGCCGCCTGCGCTTCGTCAATGCCGTGCGCGCTCAAGTCCTGACCGTCGGCCTCGATAAAGGTCACGATCACTCTGGTCTCATCCGGGACATGGCCCGGTTGTTCGATCAATTCGATCCGGCCGTTGCGATAGACGCCCTCGATTCTCGTCACCATCAGTGTCCACCTCCGTTCATCCGCATGTTACCAAACGGGCTGACAGTTACCGAAGCCCTGCACACAACTACATCGAAACTGACAGAGCGGACCGCACTAAAAACATGAGTCACGAAAGCACACGAATGGCCCTGTCTTTGTTTCGTGCTGTTTCGTGTGTGTTCGTGGATAGATCCTTCTCATCCGTCTAACGCTTAAGCGCCACAGGAAAATCGGGGACGGTGTTTGGCTTCGCGGTGGTCGGCGTCTGCTGGCCGCGCGTTAGCTCTTTAACGCGCTCGGAGATATAGAGGTCGAGCATGTTGATCGTGATCTTGCCTTTGCCGGTTTTGTCATAATCAGCACGCCCGTCCACACCTTCGACCACCGCGAGCGTGAACGCGCCGTTGTTCCATTCGGCCTTTTCGAGCGAGTATTGACGGCCCGTCGAGGCGGCGAAGACGACCGCGCCATTTTCGGCGCTGGCGAGTTCGTTGACGACGCCGTTCAAGTCGTCGAGGAGGCCGCGCCGTGCGCCGCCGAGGATGTTGCCGGAATGGCAGGTATCGACGAAGAAGAGGACTTTGCCGGCGATGGTGGCGACAGTCTGCTTGATGTCGTTGAACGAGACGCCGGTGCGGAGCAGGCGCTCCACGTCGGCGTTGTGCGGCAGGAAGTAATACGAGCCGGTCGGATCGTTGACGCCGTGGCCGGCCAAGAGGATCACGGCCACGTCCTTGCTCGTCGTCTCCTTGCGAATCCAGTCCAGCCCGTCGAGGACTTCATCCTTCGTCGCCTTGTCGTCCGGGAGCAGCCTGACGGTCACATCGCGGTAGAGCGGCCCCTTCTGTCGCTCCCACGCGGCGGCGAAGTCGCGCGCGTCCTTCGCGGCGAAGTTTAACTTCAACTTCGGATCGGCGTAGTTGCTGACGCCGACGGCCAGCACGTACAGCTTCGGCCTGATCTCGAATTGATCGCTGGCGGCGGCAGCGGCGGACGCGGGGCGATTGGCGGGAGCGGCGGTGTTGGTAGCGACGGCGGGCGCGCGGGCGCGGACGCGCACTGTCGCGGGGACGCTCGTCGTGAAGCGGTTGGCGGCGATGACGGAGACTTGGCTCTCGCCTTCCGGGACGTTGATGCGTAGCTCGCGGGCGGCGGTTGATGTTTGCCCCGCCGCTTGCAGGCCGAGGCCGCGTTCCGTCGCGACGGGCCGCCCGCCGACGAGCGCTCTGATCTCCGTGACCGGCTCGCCCGAAGGCGTGCGGACGTTGAAGCGCACGACGATTTCCGTCGCGGCGACTTCCGCCCCGTCCGCAGGCGAAATGATCTCGACGACGGGCGGGAGCATCTGCGCTACGTTGGCCTGCTGTGTTTTGCGCCCCGCTTCCTCGTTCGCCAGTTGGACGGCGCGGGCCTCGTCGCCCGTTTCCAGAATCTTCGAGACGACATCGGGGCGGTAGAAGGCATCACGGAACTGCCCGGCGGGGAAGAAGTCCGCCGCGCGGTCGCGCCCGTTGTTGACGTGCCAGCCGATGAGGTCTTCCGCGCCGGGCGCGGCGTCGTAGTAGCCGGAAGGCGTCCACACGACCCACCGCTTGCGGTCGGCGTGCGGGAAGAAGGCGAGCAGTTCACGCCCGTCCTTCATCGAGTACCAGCGAATCGTGCCGTCGGCGTAAGCCGCGACCGCGAGCCGCCCGTCCGCCGGGATATTGACCGCCCACGCCACGCCGGGAACGGGGACGTTCCACCGCTCCGCGCCGTTACGGTCGAAGAGGCGGATGGAGAAATTCGTGCCGAGCAGGAAGCCGCTCGCGTCCGGCGCGACGGCGAGGCTGAACGAAACCTCATACTGCTTTAGCTTCAGCCGCGCGCCGTTCAGCTTCGGCTCGTAGGTGTTGAACCAATCGGTGACGCGCAATCCGGCGGCTTCCGTCGTGGGCGGACGCCAACGCACACTTCCGGCGGCGGGCGCGGCGTCCAATTTGCGGTCGGCAAGCGAGAAGCGCGCGGGCGAGTTGCCGAACAGTTCGTAAGCGAACCCCAGACCTGCGCCGTCGGGCGAGAGGAGAAAGCCTTGTTGATTGTTTCTGTAATCGGCAATCGCCGCCGAAGTGAACAGCACGCGCCTGCCGCCCGCGTTCAGCGCGCCGAAGGCCGGCTCGCCCGCGCCGTACACGATGCCGCCGTCGCGCAAGGGGAGGATGTGATAGATGGTGTCCGCCGCCACGCCGGCGATGTCGCGGTAAGCGCCCCGCCCGCCGTCCGCCCACGCGCGGATGAAAAAGCGATTGTTGGCATCCTGCGCCCTGCCTCCCGCGTAGAGCGTGCTGCCGTCCGCCGACCACGCGACCTTGCTCAAGTCACCGTTGTTGACGCCGGAGGTGTCGGGCGCGTAGAGCGGCGAGAGGTCGCGCCCGGACAGTACCGCCACCCGCGTCGAATCCGCAAACCCGATGCCGACGCGCGAGCCGTCGGGCGAGAAGCTGGCGGAAAAAGGCCGGTCGCCGCCCGTTGCTTTCTGTTTGGCGACGAGGCGCAAAGAATTCTCGCCCACAGGCGCGTAGAGGCGGATGAAGCCGTCATAGCAGGTCGTCACCAGCCGGCCCGCGCGGTCGAAATCCGCGCCGTAGCTCTGGCCGCCGTAATCCCTGTCCTCGCCCGCCGGAGAGTAGTCTCGCGTCTGATAGACCCGGACGCCGTTCGTGCCGCCAAGCGTCGCCGCCAGATACCGCCCGTCCGGCGAATAGACGAGATGATTGACCACATTCGGCAACCCGCCCAGCCGCCGGAGCAGCCTGCCGCTCTCGCGGTCGAAGAGGTAGATGTTCTCTCCGCTCTCTCCGCCGACCGTCCACCCACCGGCGGCAATCGTCGTCCCGTCGGGCGAGAGGGCGACGGCGAAGAGCTTGCCCTCGTTGCCCGCGCCGAGAGGCGCGCGGATCACGCGCAGGAGTCGCCCCGCCGGGAGTTCCCAGACGCGCACCGTCTTGTCCTCCGAAGCTGTCACCAGATACCGGTTCGCGGCGTCCACGCCGATGCGCCTGATGACGGCGGTGTGCATCCCTGTCTCGATCCGCAGGACCGGCTCGCGCGACGGCTCGCCGCCTTGCGCCCTCGCGCTCTGCGCCGGAGCAAGCAGCGACAGCAGCAAAGCGACCGTGATGAGGTGCAACAAGCGGGGCATAATGGAAAACTCCTTTCGCGGCGTTTTGAGTCGTTATGCAGTTATAGCGTGGTGGTTAGCTTGACTCTTCACCTTGCTCCCTGTCTGTCTTGATTTCGTTAATCATTTCATCGAAGACGTGAGGTATGTCACGCGCGCCGTGCAGCACTCGCAGCACTTCAATGCCGTCTGGAATCGGTTGGTAGAAGATGACGTGG
>JBOGOY010000543.1:0-3895 GCA_050748185.1 Pyrinomonadaceae bacterium | reverse complement strand
GGCGCGAGGTCTTCATTGTAAAGCGGCGACGTTTCGATTTCCCGTAACGCTTCCGCTTGCAGTTCGATGCGTCCGTCGGCGTGTTTGATGGTTTCGCTCATAATTTTTTATCCGCGAAGGACACGAAGGAACACTAAGAAAAATAAAAAGACCAAGAAAGTATGAAAATATTGAAATCGCAAAACCGTTTGCGACTCGACGATAAAAAGATGAAAAATATAAAAAAACTTTGCGTTCCTTCGTGTCCTTCGTGTCCTTCGTGGTTAAGTTGAAGGCGTGATGCGCCGCCGTCAACGAGCAACGACGCGCAGCGGGGGAGTGAGCAGATGTCTGTTGAAGAAAGTGGACGCGGCGAAGAGCACGAATCAGGGCGCGGGCAGAGTTTTGCCACGCGGCTGGTCCACGCGGGCGAACGGTTGACGCCGCGGCCGGGGCTGCCCGGCTCGACGCCGATCTACGCCGCCTCGACCTACGTCTATGAGACGATGGCCGAGGTTGACCGGGTGTTTGCGGGCGAGCAGGAGGGCTACGTCTATGCGCGCTTCGGAAACCCGACGGTCTACGCTCTTGAGGTCGCGATGCGGGAACTGGAGGCCGGAGCCGGGGCGGTGGCTTATGCTTCGGGCATGGCCGCCATCCACGCGGCGCTGCTCGCGTGCGACCTCGCACCCGGCGCTGTCGTCCTCGCCTCGCAAGACCTCTATGGCGCGACGACCAACTTGCTTCACACCATCTTCGGCCAGTTCGGCGTCCGCGTCGTTGCGGCCGACTTTTGCCAGACCGAAACCCTGCGCGAGAAGGTGCGGGAGTTCAGGCCGAGCGCATTGATCGCCGAAACCATTTCCAACCCGCTGCTGAAAGTCTGCGACATTGATGCGTGCGCCAAAGCCGCGCACGAAGTCGGGGCCAAGCTCGTCATCGATAATACCTTCGCCTCGCCTTACCTCTGCCAGCCGTTGTTGCACGGCGCGGACATCGTGGTCCACAGCGCCACGAAATATCTCGGCGGCCACGGCGACGTGGTGGGCGGCGTCGCCGTCGCGCGCGATGCGTCGGACATGCCCGCGCTGACGGGCGCGATGAAACTGGCCGGCGGTGTCCTCAGTGTTTGGGAGGCTCACGAAATTCTGCGGGGCATCAAAACGCTCGGGGTCCGAATGGAACGCCAGTGTGACAACGCGCGGCGCGTGGCCGAACACTTTGTCTCACATCCGAGCCTCACACGCATCCATTACCCCGGTTTGCTGGAAGACGACGCGCAAAAATACTTCTGCCGGCGGATGTTTCGCGCGCAACACTCCGGCGCGTTGGTTTCCATCGAACTGCGCGAAAACACACGCAAAGCCGCTTACCGTTTCATGGACGCGCTCCGCTTGTGCGTCCGCTCGACCAGCCTCGGCGACGTGTTCACGAGCGCGCTTCATCCCGTGACGGCCTCGCACCGCGAAGTCTCGCCCGCCGAGCGGCGGCGCATCGGCATCACGGACGGGTTGGTCCGCATTTCCGTCGGCATCGAAGACGCCGGAGACATCGTCGCCGACATCGAGCAAGCGCTCAGGGCTGTGTGACAGACTTTCAGATTTGAGAGCGATGAATTCGAGATTTAAGATTTCAAATTTGAGATTTCATATTTTTAATGCAGTCAGTATTGGGAGAGGTGAATGGTGGCAGAGCGAGCAGAGGCAAGGGCGGCGCGCGGGCACGATCTCTTGTCGCGGATTGGCGGGACGCCGCTGTTGCGCTTGCTGAGTGTGACGCGGGGCGTGCCGGAGGGCGTCGAAATTTACGCCAAGGCCGAACACCTCAACCCCGGCGGCTCCGTCAAGGACCGCGCCGCGCTGTCGATGATCCTCGAAGGCGAGCGCAACGGAAGGCTTACGCCCGAGAAGATCATCCTTGACGCGACGAGCGGCAACACCGGCATCGCCTACGCGATGATCGGCGCGGCCCGCGGCTACCGCGTCGCGCTCTGCCTGCCGCAAAACACGAGCCCCGAGCGCAAGCGCATGATGCGCGTGTACGGGGCGGAGTTGATCGAGACCGATCCGCTCGAAAGCTCGGACGGCGCACAAATCCGCGCGCGGGAAATTGTCGAAGGCGAGCCGGACAAGTTTTTTTACCCGAACCAGTATGACAATGACGCCAACTGGCGCGCACATTATGAAGGAACCGGCGTCGAGGTGTGGGACCAGACTGGTGGGCGGGTCACACACTTTGTCGCCGGCGTCGGCACTTCGGGGACGCTCACCGGCGTTGGTCGCCGGTTGAAAGAGTTGAATAGGGAAGTGCGACTCGTCTTGATGCAGCCCGACTCGTCGCTGCACGGCCTCGAAGGCATGAGGCATTTGCCGACGACGATCGTGCCGGGCATCTACGATTCGCACCTCGCCGACGACACGGTTGAGGTTGCGACCGAGGACGCGCAGGAGATGGCGCGCCGCTTGGCCCGTGAAGCAGGGCTCTTTGTCGGCGTCAGTTCGGGCGCGAACGTGCTGGCCGCGCTGCGCGTCGCGCAGTCGGCCCCGACAGGCTCGGTCGTCGTCACGATTCTTTGTGACGGCGGCGGCCGATACCTGAGCGAAGAGTTCTGGGAAGCAGTATGATCATCATCGGCGAACAGCAACGAGACGAGATCCGCCGCCACGGCGAAGCCGAGTACCCGCACGAATGCTGCGGCCTGCTCATCGGACGCCTCGGCGTTGACGGGCACAAAGGGGTCTTCGAGGTTCACCCCGTCTCGAACGCCCGCGAGGAATCAGCGCGCCACAACCGCTCGCTCATCCTGCCCGAAGAGTTGATGCGCGGCGAGCGATACGCACGCGAGCGCGGCCTTGAAGTGATCGGCAACTACCACTCGCACCCCGACGATCGGGCCGTTCCTTCGACCTTCGACCTCGAACATGCGTGGCCGACGTGGTCATACATCATCGTGTCGGTGCGCGAAGGCAAGGCGGTTGACTTGCGCTCTTGGGAAATGCAGGCAGACCGTTCACGATTTGACGAAGAAGAGATAGCAGCAAGGAGGGAGCTATGAGACGAATTGACAGTTTGGGCATGTGTTTGTTGCTTCTCACTGGCGTGCTGATCAGCATCAGCGCCGAAACAACCTGCGCGCAAGACGCGCCGTCTGAAACCCAGAGGTCTATCCGAACTGTGGCCGAAAAGTTTGACGAGTATGGCAAGGTCGGCCATTGCGACATGTCGGCTCGACTCGATAACTTCGCCATCTCCTTGATGAATGAGCCAGAAGCGAAAGGGTTCATCATTAGTTTCGATCCGCAGGCAAAGAAATACGAACATGCCGAGCGGAGCCTGAGAATTGCTCGACACTATCTCATTAACACGAGGGGTATTGCCGCTGAACGAATCATCACCATTCACGGCGGGTCCAGAGATGTTAAAGAAGAAGTCACTGAACTCTGGATGGGGGCAGAGGGCGCTGCCCCGCCGATCACCCCGTCCAGCAAAGACAAATACAGCGCCACGGACTTCAGCGGCCTGTTCTCCTCCTACACTACCGACGAACGAATTTACAGAGAAGTAGTGGAGCTTGGTTATTCAGCGGTTGACATCGCTCATTCGGAATTTGCCGAGAAGTTGAAGCAACAACCTGATTCGGTTGGCTACCTCTTGATACGTACATCGAAGAACAGCCCGGCCGGCGGATGGCCTCGGATCGCGCGGCGTGATGAGCAGATTCTGCACAAAGGTCACAGTGTCGGAACCGAGCGCCTCACATCGATCAACGGCGGACGGTCGGACGGAGAATACACGCTGGTAGAACTCTGGGTTGTGCCGAAGTCGAGTGCGCCCCCGGTCGGAGTGACGGACGAAGCTGAGGCAAAGCTGAGTACCGCGATCAAGCTGAACACTTACGAAACATTCGGTGGCGTAG
>JBOGOY010000542.1:0-3900 GCA_050748185.1 Pyrinomonadaceae bacterium | reverse complement strand
GCAGGAAGGTCTCGACCTCCTCGCGCGCGTCAGGGCGCTCGATGCGACGCTTCCCGTGGTCGTGATGACGGCGTGGGGCAGCGTCGAGTTGGCCGTCGAGGCGTTGCAGCGTGGGGCGCGCGACTTCGTGCAGAAGCCGTGGGACAACGCGCGTCTGTTGTCGATCCTGCGGACGCAGATTGAACTCGCGCGGGCGCTCAGACGCGGGGAGCAACTCGAAGCCGAAAATCAATTGCTACGCGACGAGGGCGCGACGGCCCGGCCGCTGTTGATCGCGGAATCGGGCACGATGCGACCCGTGCTGGAATTGGTGGCGCACGTCGGGCCTTCGGACGCCAACGTACTCATCACGGGCGAGAACGGGACCGGCAAAGAAGTCATCGCACGCACCCTCCACACCCTCAACTCGCGGGCCGCGAAGCCGATGGTGACGGTCAATGCCGGCGCGCTCTCCGAGGGCGTCTTCGAGAGCGAATTGTTCGGCCACGTGAAGGGGGCTTTCACCGACGCGAGGTCGGATCGCGTCGGGCGGTTTGAACTGGCCGACGGAGGCACGCTCTTCCTCGACGAGATCGCCAACGTGCCGCTCAACCTTCAGCCCAAGCTCTTGCGTGTGCTGGAGACGGGCGAGTTCGAGCGAGTCGGCTCTTCGCAGACGCGCCGCGCGGACGTGCGCCTGCTTTCGGCGACTAACGCCGACCTTAACGTAGAAGTCGCGGCGGGACGCTTCCGGCAGGACTTGCTATTTCGCCTGAACACGGTCGAGATCCACCTCCCGCCACTGCGCGAGCGACCCGAAGACGTGCGGCCCCTGAGCGAACATTTCCTGCGGCTGTACTCCAAACGTTATCGCAAAGATCTCAGGCAGTTCGACTCGGCCGCCGCCGCCGCGCTCGGCGAGTATCACTGGCCGGGTAATGTGCGCGAGTTGGACCACGTGGTACAGCGCGCGGTATTGTTGGCGCGCGACACGGAGTTGGTGAGGGGACCGGACCTCGGCCTGCAACCCGCGCGGGAGAAGTCAGAGAAGCGGCTGGAAGAGATGGGGCTTGAGGAGGTCGAGCGGCTATTGATTCAAAAGGCTCTGAAACGCTTCGGGGGCAACGTCAGTCAGGCGGCCGAAGCCCTCGGCCTCAGCCGCAGCGCCCTCTACCGCCGAATGCAGAAGTATGAATTCTGAGGAGCAGGGGACCAACGCGGCGGCCGTCGAGAGAGCCGGCGCGCACCTGCCTTCACTCCACGGCCGCCCGTTAAAGCGCAGGAGGGTGCGCGTCAGCCACGAGCGGCGCGTACTGCTGTCGGCACTGGCTTCGGGCGCGCCCGCCGTCGCCACCTCTCTGGCCCTGCTCTGGGCCGGCGATTTCACTCCGAAAGTCTTCTGGACCCTCGCGGCCCTAATCGTCGGCTGCTGGCTCGGGTTCTCTTTCGCGACGCAGGGTCGCGTGGTGCGTCCGCTGCAAACGGTCTCGAACCTGTTGGCCGCGTTGCGCGAGGGCGACTACTCGTTCCGCGCGCGCGGCGATGGCGGCGACGGCGCGCTGAGCGATGTCGTCATTGAGATCAACGCCCTCGGGGCGACTCTGCGCGAGCAGCGGATCGGCGCGCTCGAAGCGACCGCCCTGCTGCGAACCGTGATGGCGGAAATCGACGTCGCCGTTTTCGCCTTTGATCGAGAAGCGCGTCTGCGCCTCGTCAACCGCGCCGGCGAGCGGTTGCTGGCCCGTCCCGCGGAGAGCCTGCTCAATCGCACCGCCGCCGAACTCGGGCTCGCCGAATGCCTGCGAGTACGCGACGACGCCAGCCCCCACACCATCGGAAAAGCTTTCCCGGGAGACGGAGGCGTCTTTCGCACGTGGGGCGTGCGGCACAGCTTTTTCCGCGAGCGCGGCGTGCCGCATCAACTGCTCGTCCTATCGGATTTGAGCGGGCCGCTGCGCGAGGAAGAGCGCAAGGCTTGGCAGCGCCTCGTGCGCGTGCTCGGGCACGAACTGAACAACTCGCTCGCCCCCATCAAATCGATCGCCGGCAGTCTCGTGAGCCTACTGGGGCGCGAGCCCCGTCCCGCTGACTGGCGCGAAGACATGGAGCGCGGCCTGACGGTCGTCTCCTCGCGCGCTGAATCTCTGAGCCGCTTCGTCGAGTCCTATTCGCGCCTCGCCAAACTCCCGCCGCCGCGCGCGGGTGCGGTGGCTGTGGGCGAGTTGGTGCGGCGCGTGGCGGGGCTTGAGACGCGAACCCGCGTCGAGGTCTCGCCGGGCGCGGAGGTCACGATTCGCGCCGACGGGGACCAGTTGGAGCAGTTACTGATCAACCTCGTGCGTAACGCCGCCGACGCAACGCAGGCGACCGGCGGCGGTGTCCGCATGGGCTGGCGCCGAAACGGCGACCATGTGGAAATCCGGATCGAAGACGAGGGGTTGGGCATCGCCAACCCGGCGAACCTGTTCGTGCCGTTCTTCACCACCAAGCCCGGCGGTTCTGGGATCGGCCTCGTCCTGTGTCGCCAGATTGCAGAAGCCCACGGCGGCACGCTTGCCCTCGAAAACCGCCGACACGGCACGGGTTGCGAGGCGCGTCTGCGCTTGCCGCTGTGAGGCGCGAGTGTGAACGGTGGTTCGGCTCGGCGAGTCATCATCCTCAACAGCCTCCCGCCTTCGTGCTCTCCGATATTGGGAAATGACGATCCCGAAAACGAACAATCCGTGTCGGTCGTCCGTCTGCGGCGCGCGTTAATCGGGCTGGCGCGCCGCCGCCGCGAAGTGGCACGGCGCTTTCATGTGCGGGGCGAAAGATGAAGTGACACCGGATGTTTGTTGAAGCGAGGAATCGATGATTAATTTACGAAATGTGGAAAAGTGCTACGAGAGCGGGGCGGGGAAGACCTACGTGCTGCGCCGGATCGACATGAACGTGCGCGAGGGCGAGTTCGTCTCGATCATGGGGCCTTCGGGGTCGGGCAAGACGACGCTGCTCAGCATCCTCGGGATGCTCGACAGCGCATGGGGCGGCGAGTACGACTTCATGAAACAGCCGGTTCATAAGCTCGGCCGGAAAGAGCGCGCCGAGTTGCACAAACGCAACATCGGTTTCGTCTTTCAGAGCTACCACCTGATCGACGGCCTCACCGTCAGAGAGAATATCGAAGTGCCACTCTCCTACCGCAATCTGAGCCGCACGCAAAGCGCCGGACTGGTCGCGGACATCCTCGACCGCTTTCAAATCGTCGGCAAGAAAGATCTCTTCCCTAACCAACTCTCGGGCGGCCAGCAACAGCTCGTGGCGATCGCCCGGGCCGTCGTCGCCGGCCCGAAACTCCTCCTCGCCGACGAGCCGACCGGCAATCTCCACTCGACGCAGGGCAAAGAGATTATGGAATTGTTCAAGAAGCTGAACGACGAAGGCACCACCATCATTCAGGTGACGCATTCCGAAGCGAACGCCGAGTACGGCCACCGGATCATCAACCTCGCCGACGGGTGGGTCGTCAACCAGTGATGCCCTTAGCGCGAATTATAGTAAAGCGCGAAGTACGAAATTTTCTTTGGTCAGCGAAAGTACAGGAAAAGCGCCGCTATTCGTAACGCAGCGCAAGCAGAGGATCGACCTTGGTTGCACGGTGGGCCGGAACGAAGCAAGCCACGAGCGCAACGAGGACGAGCAAAAGTGAGATCCCCGTGAATGTCAGCGGATCAGTAGCCGTGACACCAAAAAGTAAACTCGACATCAAGCGAGTGAGAACGAAGGACAAAGCGAGTCCCAGCGCCACACCGATCAAGACGAGGTTGGCCCCCTGCCTGATCGCCAGCTTAAGTACGTCAGATTTCCGCGCGCCCAACGCCATGCGAATGCCGAATTCCCGCGTGCGCTGCACAACTGAATAACTCATCACGCCGTAGATTC
>JBOGOY010000541.1:0-3904 GCA_050748185.1 Pyrinomonadaceae bacterium | reverse complement strand
GCTTTCTTCTGAAACAACCCGTTGTCATGACCGAAGAAGAAGATGGTGATTAGTTCTTGGTCAGTAAAAGCCGGCTCTCGATTATTGCTCAAGCGTTGAAAACAAGACTGGGAGCAAGTATCGTAAGGCGTGGCAGACACGCAGATACAATTGAATTAGTTGATTTTCCATCGCAAGAAAATTCTACTAATTCTGCTGTGTGTCTGTCTTTTCAACTACTGATTCGCATACAAGTTCTCACCATCGTATCCACAAAAAGAAGCCTTCGGCAGAGAGGCTGCGGATTCATCCCCGCTTTGAAAAGCGAGGTCTTCTCCGAGATTTTGATAAAATGGTGAATGCGGAATGATGAATGATGAATGAAGAACACGTTGTCTTTCATTCATCATTCATCATTCCGCATTCACCATTTTTTATGCGCGGCCCGCGAACTCGCCCGTCTCGGTGTTGACGCGCACCACTTCGCCTTCCTTGATGAAGAGGGAGACGCGGACGCCGAGTCCCGTTTCGAGCTTTGCGTGTTTGGTCGCGCCGCCGGCAGCAGTGTCGCCGCGCATCCCCGGCTCGGTTTCGACGACCGCCAGTTCGACGAACTGCGGCAACTCCAGTGAAGCCGGCTCGCCGTTGTACTTCAAAACTTGCGCGCTCGTGTTCTCTTTCAAGTAGAAACGATCGTCGCCGACCTGCTCCTCGCCAAGCGCGAACTGCTCATAGCTCGTCTCGTCCATAAAGTGAAAGCCGGCCCCGTCCGCGTAGAGGTAAGTGACGGGGACCAGTTGCACGTCCGGCTCGGCGAACTTCTCGCCCGTCTTGAAGCTCTTCTCCAGCACCTCGCCGGTCAACAGTTGGCGCAGGCGCGTCCGCACCATCGTCGCCGCGCCGCGCGCCGTCGGCGACGCGAAGAAGACTTCCAACACCGTGTAAGGCTGATTTTCGACCGTGATCAGCATCTTCCGCTTCAATTCGTTGGCCCCGATGAGCGCCATAGTCGGTTAAGTATCCTTTGAGTTGAGAAATGATCCCGCCCCTGCGCCGTTCCGGCAGGGCGGCGGATTTGTGCCACAACTTAACAATTCCATCCCCGCCGGGCAAACGGCGGGCATGTCCCCGCGCCGCGGAACGCCGGCTGAACCTTGTCGGATCGGCCTCCGGTTCACAACCCGCCCGCGGTGCGCTATTGTTGTTGCCATAACGATCAAACAGTCTGTTGGGGGGACGGATGGCTAAGCCGGTGCTGTTGACGGTGGACGACGACCCGGAGGTGCTGCGCGCCGTGGAGCGCGACTTGCGCCGCCGCTACGCGGAGCGCTACCGCGTGCTGCGCGCCGACTCTGGCGCGAAGGCGCTCGACGTGCTGCGCGAATTAAAGGTGCGCGGCGACGCGGTCGCATTGCTCCTTGTGGACCAGCGGATGCCGCGGATGTCGGGCGTCGAGTTTCTGCGCGAGGCGCTCAAGTTGTACCCGGAGGCGCGGCGGGTGATGCTCACCGCCTACGCCGACACCGACGCCGCGATCCGCGCGATCAACGAGGCGGCCGTCCAGCACTACCTGCTGAAGCCGTGGGATCCGCCTGAAGAGAGACTCTACCCGGTGCTCGACGATTTGCTCGACGATTGGCAGTCGGGTTACCGCCCGCCGTTCGAGGGCGTCCGCGTGCTCGGTCACCGCTGGTCCCCCAAGTCGCACGAACTGAAAAATTTTCTCGCGCGCAACCAAGTGCCCTACCAGTGGCTGGATGTCGCCACGGCCGACAGTGACGCCGAGGTGCGCCGCGTCGTCGCCTCGCTCGGCGAAGAAGAGTTGCAACATCTCCCGCTCGTCGTCCTGCCCGACGGCACGCGCCTCTCGGAGCCGTCGAGCGCCGAGATCGCCGAGCGCGTCGGCCTGCGGACGCGCGCCGGGGCGGAATTTTACGATCTCGCGATCGTCGGCGGCGGGCCGGCCGGTCTGGCGGCGGCCGTCTACGGCGCATCCGAAGGTTTACGCACGGTGATGATCGAGCGCGAAGCGCCGGGCGGGCAGGCCGGGATGAGTTCGCGCATCGAGAATTACCTCGGCTTCCCTTCGGGGCTCTCGGGCGCGGATCTGGCGCGGCGGGCCGTGGCGCAGGCGCGCCGGTTCGGCGTCGAGATCATCGCCCCGCAGGAAGCCATTGCCCTGCGCGCCGAAGGCCCCTACCGCTTCATCCACCTCGCGGACGGGGGCGAACTCAGTTGCCACGCGCTGATGATCGCGACGGGCGTGCAGTGGCGCAAACTCGACGTGCCGGGCGTGGACGCCCTGACGGGCGCGGGCGTCTATTACGGCGCGGCGATGACCGAAGCGGTCTCGTGCAAGGACGAAGACGTGTACCTCGTCGGCGGCGCGAACTCCGCCGGACAGGCCGCGATGCACTTCGCGCAGTATGCGCGCCGCGTCCGTGTGCTGGTGCGCGGGTCTTCGCTCGCCGATTCGATGTCGCAATACCTGATCGATCAGATCAAGCAGACGCCGAACGTCCACATCGAGTTCAACTCGCGCGTCGTCGGGGTCCGCGGCACGGAGCATCTGGAAGCCATCTCGGTCCACTGCGACGAAAGCGGGGAGACGAACGAGGTTCCAGCCAACTACCTCTTCGTCTTCATCGGCGCGACGCCGCACACCGACTGGCTTGACGGCGTGGTCGAGCGCGACAGACGCGGCTTCATCCCCACGGGGCCGGACCTTTTGCGCGAGGGCAAGCGCCCGCGCGGCTGGGGACTCGATCGCGACCCGTATTTGTTGGAGGCGAGCGTGCCCGGCGTCTTCGCCGTCGGCGACGTGCGGCAAGGCTCGATCAAGCGCGTGGCTTCGGGCGTCGGCGAAGGCTCGGTGGCGATCTCTTTCGTCCACCAGTATCTGAGTGATGCAAAAGTGACGAGTAAATGGTGACAGGTGACAGGAGAAAAAGTCGGGAGCCGGAAGGAGACTTCGGCCCGGACTTTGGATTCAGGATTCTTCCTGTCACCTGTCACCCGTTACTGTTCACTGAGTGAGGTGTTGTGAAGATGAATCACGAAATCGAGGCGCAGGGGATGGGCGCGCGCAGCCGGGCGGCAGTGGTTGCGGACCCGACCGTGGCGGCGGATCGATCGCCGGAAGATTTGGTCGAGGCATTGCGCCGCGTCGGGGTGTTCGCGGATTTGCCGGACGAGCAACTCGACTGGTTCGCCGGGCGGGCCGAGGAATTACGACTCGCGCCGGGCGAGGTTCTGTTCCGCGCGGGCGAGCCGGCCGACCGGATGGCGGTGTACCTCGAAGGCGAGGTTCACGCCCGTCGCGACGAGCATAATCTGAGTGGCTACGTCTTCATCGCGCGCGCCGGCGATCCGGCGACGGAGGTGACGGGCAAACTCCCGTTCTCGCGGATGACCGAGTTCGTCGCCACGGGCCGCGCCGTGTCCCCGACGCGCGCGCTCATCTTTCCGGCCCGCCTGTTCCCCGAACTATTGCAGCGGATGCCACTCTTGGCCGAGCGCCTCGTGTGGATTATGAGCGATCGGGTGCGCGAGTTTACCCGCGTCAACGAGCAACAGGATCGTTTGATGGCCCTCGGCAAACTTTCGGCCGGGCTGGCGCACGAGTTGAACAACCCGGCGGCGGCCGCGCGGCGGGCGGCGCAGGAGTTGCTCGGCGCGCTAGAAGAACTGCGCGCCTCGGACCTGATGCTTTGCCGCCACGAACTCGGCCCCGGAGAGCGCGGCTTCATCGCCGAGTTCGAGCACGAGTTGATTGCGCGCGCCGAGTCCGCCGCGGGGCCGCCCGATTCGCTCGCGCAAAGCGACCGGGAAGACACACTCGGCGCGTGGCTCGACGCCGCCGGGGTGTCCGACGGTTGGCGCATCGCGCCCGCGCTGGCCGACGCGGGCGCAGACGAGTCAGGTC
>JBOGOY010000540.1:0-3913 GCA_050748185.1 Pyrinomonadaceae bacterium | reverse complement strand
GGACGGTGACGTTCGCCTCTCTCAAGACGTTGCCGACCTGCGGCGGGCCGACTAAAAAATCGCTCGCGCGAAGATCATAAGTCTTGTCAATCGACCCCCCGGTCGTGAAAATCTTGATTTTCTCGTGCCGTGTTTCCTGCATCAGAACCCAAGCATAACGCCCGGCATCAGCGGCGCGCACGCAACCTCGAAACCACGCAAATTCTCGATGAGAGTTACCCTAATTCGCGGCCGGGTGCATGCCGTTAGGCGGCGCGTTCAGTTCGGCGGTTCGAATGTGGAGACATTCGCCACCAGCATCCACTTCCCGTCTCGCTTCTCATAGGTCATGATGCCCGCATAGATGAACTTCTCCTCCACCTCTTTTCCCGCCGCATTCTTCTGCGTGCGCTTCACCCTGACGCGGGTGATCATCCAAGCCATGCTCCTATCCCTTGAAACGCGGACAATCGGCTCCTCCAAGTCGTCCCATTCGTAATACTTCGCGCCCCTGAAATATTCGGCAAACTGCTTACGAGAGTCCGACTTCTTCGCCCGGTGGACTCTACCCTCGCTAACCGCAATCAGTTCTTCGGGGGCATTCGCCTGCAACAGGTCCACGTCCGTCTTGAAGTGGGCCTCACGGGCGGACTTGTGTAAGCGCAACAGTTCGGCTTTTTCTTGTTCCAGAGCGACCGCAGGTTGGGCCTGCGCGACGACTGAGCCAACTACGACGAGAAGAAAAGCAACGAAATACCTCACTACGGTTTCCTCCTGAGAGTTATTAAGAATTGCCGCTACTCGCAAGCCGCCTAACGCCCGCCATCACCCGCTGTGCACGGCCATTGATTTGCGGGCGTCTCGCGCCTGACAGCAACGCTATTCGCGGTCGGCCGCATGGCGTTGTTGTGCGGCGGCTTAACGCCTCATCACGGCCCGCGCTTGAGCCGCACATTTGGCGGCTACATAGAAAGAATGCTCGGAAGAGTTTACCGGATCATACTTCACCTCTTCGAGCAGCACGCGGACGCCCAAGTCGGGGTCGAACCGGCTTCGCTCAGCCCGTCGCGCACACCCTGCTCTATCACGCGGCTGTAATCTTCATCGGGCCAGCGGGCTACACTCGTGAACTCATAGCGGTCTTGGGTGGACAGGTACAGGGAGACGCCATCTGCCTCGTATCGCGGCCCGAGGTGCTCGGAATACCTGAACCCGATCTGGATGTGACCGCTGAATTTTTCCATGAGAATGAGACGCATAACTACTATTCATAGTGCACGGCAGCCGGATAATACTCGACTTCCCGGTGTGCTGAACACAGAAGTGTTAATAACTCCGCCTCAGGCGCTGTGAACGACACGGATGTTTGCTCACTACGCTTGGGGCGTTATGATCCATGCCAAGCGAGCATCGAGCGGAAATGGCAGTCGTCCTCCTACACTCGTGTCAGCCTCTCGGATGGGTTCGGATTGAGGCTGGCGAGCCGGGGAGATGATGTCGTCCGGCTGCGCTCAGTGCTCTCGCCGGCGCGACGACGACGTTGCGCCGCGCTCGACTTCGCGGAAGTTCCGACAGTAACATCCAGCCACGTTCTCGACATCTTCCGGCGGGCGGTGGGCTAAAGTTTGACTGAAGAGCAGAGAGAGTCAGTGGTCGTGGGACCAGCGTCGCCGGAGGCCCGCCAGCGGCTGACGCATGTTCTGATCGGCAAGTCGATCGTCGAGGCGCTGTTCATCACCGCGCTCGCCGTCTTCTTCACTTACAAGGCGTTTCACCCTTACTTCCGCGGGTCGGTGGACGTGGCCGACGCGCGCACGGTGGCGGGTTGGGTCGTGGACGACGCCGCTCCGGGCGCGCGCGTGGAGGTGCAACTGTATCTCAACGATCACTTCGTCGCGCGGCGCACGGCCGAAGCGCGACGCCCGGACGTGCTGGCCGCCGGGCGCGCGGCCGACGAATTTCATGGCTTCGCCTTCGAGTTGCCGGCGCTGCCGCGCGGCAGTTACGAGGCGCGCGTCTATGCCGCGCACGCGAGCGACGGGGGCCGGCGGCGGACACTGCAACTCGTCGGGCAACCGGTGCGCTTCGTGGTCGAGCGCGGGCCTGAGGAGCCGGCGCGGCCGGGCGTGTGGTGGCAGGAGGAATGAGCAGAGTTGGACGCTGTGAAATCAGAGTCGGAATTCGTTGTGGCGCGAGAGGGGCGCAGGCTGGCGGCGTGGGAGATCGCGTCGGTCGTCTCTTCGACGATCATCGCCGAGTGGGCGGTGCTGGCGCTGTCGGACGCGAACAAATTGCTGCTCGCCGTGCCGATCGGGTTGGCCTTCGCGCTGATGTTCTACTCGCACCATCTGCGCGGCGAGACGCTGCGCGAGATCGGTTGGCGTGTGGACAACTTTGGCCGGGCGCTGAAACTGCTGTTGCCCGCGATGCTCGGAGCGTCCGTGTTGCTGGCCCTCGTCGGGTGGTTGTGGTTCGGCGAAAGGGTTCGGCTTGGCGGGCCACGCGCCGGCTGGGAGGTGTTGGGTCTGCCCGTGTGGGGCTTTCTGTGGGGGCTGATGCAGCAATATGCGTTGCAGGGTTTCATCAACCGGCGCGCGCAACTCATCTGGGGCAAGGGGGCGCGCAGCATCGTTTTGGTCGCGCTCATCTTCGGCCTGCTGCACCTGCCGAACCCGTGGCTGACGGCCGTGACTTTCCTCGGCGGCCTACTCTGGGCCTTTGTTTATCAGTGCGCGCCGAACCTGTGGGCGCTCGCCTTATCGCACGCGGCACTGACGTGTGTGCTGGTTTCGACCCTGCCGTTAAACGCGCTCAGGGGGTTGCGCGTCGGGTATAAATTCTTCGGGTGAAAAGGGTTTGGCGGTCGGCGCGCGGAGAGATTAAACGACTGTGAACTACCGTGTTCAACGATGCTTTGCTATACTGCCAAGGCCGTGCGTGAGAGCAGGTCGGGCGGTCGCCGCCGCGCCTTCGGGGGTGGGGGAGGAAAGTCCGAACACTACAGGGCAGCGAGCCAGTTAATTGCTGGGCGCGTGCGCGAATGGCCGGGCGGCTTAGTCGTTCTGGCCCCAGCGGGCGTGACGACAAGTGCAACAGAAAATAGACCAGCCAGCGGGCCGCCCGCCCTCGGGATGGGCTAGGCAGCGGGTGATGGGTGAAACGGTGCGGCCCCTGACGGGGCTTAAAGTAAGAGCGCACCGGCGCGCGTGGTAACAGGCGCGGCTGGGTAAACTCCTCGCAGTGCAAGACCAAATAGGGAAGCGTCACACAGGGCTGCCCGCCCGAGGCGCGTTTCGCAAGAAGCGCGCACACGCTTCCGGGTAGGTCGCTCGATCCTTTCGGTGACGGAAGGGCTAGATGAATGATCGCCGCCCCGGTTTCGGCCGGGGGCACAGAATTCGGCTTACAGACCTGTTCTCACACACGCACGGCACAATCTTCTGTTGATCTGACGCTTTCCAACACGCTCTGACAGGGAGAGATAGCGAAGCATGGCGAATCGGAAAGGTGTGTTCATCGGAGCCTACGTCCCCAACGATCTCAAAGAGACGCTGAAGCGCCGCGCCGCCGCGGAGCACCGCACGCTCTCACAGGAGATCACCAGAATTCTGGAAGAGGCCGTCAAGGGTAAATCTCTGCCGCCCGGGATGATCGATCGCCGCATCTCCGGCACGGGGCCGCGCCGCCGCGCCTCAGATCCGCCTGAACGCCGGCGCAAGGGCGACGTACCCCTCAGCCAACCGCAGGATGACGAAGGCGGCAACGGCGCGCGTTAGAAGTTGCGCTGTCGCTGCCTTTCCAACGCTTCGGTCAAAAAGCGCAGCGGGCACAGGCAAGTGAGTAATTTGTCTGCGCCCGCTGCGCCTTTTTGCGCTCATCCGCTTCGCCTGTCGGGGCTTATTAATGCTCCACAAATTGAGTCGGGAGAATCTTC
>JBOGOY010000539.1:0-3917 GCA_050748185.1 Pyrinomonadaceae bacterium | reverse complement strand
ATTAAGAGCAGTTCGTCTTTCATTCATCATTCCGCGTTCATCATTCGTCACTTCTTCAGACCTCGATCTGTCCGGCCAATTGCTGAATTTTAACAATCACGAACTCGGCGGGCTTGAGCGGCGCGAAGCCGACGAGGATGTTGACGATGCCGAGATTGATGTCGTTCTGCGTCGTCGTCTCGCGGTCGCACTTGACGAGGTAGGCTTCGCGCGGCGTCCGGCCTTGAAACGCGCCCTGCCGGAAAAGGTTCTGCATAAAGGCTCCGACGTTGAGACGAATCTGCGCCCACAAAGGCTCGTCGTTCGGCTCGAAGACGACCCACTTGGTCCCGCGGTAGAGACTCTCTTCGATGAACAGGGCGGTGCGCCGGATGGGGATATACTTCCATTCCGACGCCAAGCGATCAGCGCCTTCGAGCGTGCGCGCGCCCCACACGACGCGCCCGATGACAGGGAAAGCGCGCAGGCAGTTGATCCCGAGCGGGTTCAGTTCGCCGTTCTCGTCGTCGGTCAGCGGGACGCTCAATTGCGGCACGCCGAAGAGTCCGGCGTCTTGCCCGGCGGGCGCTTTCCAGACGCCGCGCTGGGCGTCGGTGCGCGCGAAGACGCCCGCCACCGCGCCCGACGGCACAAAGTCTTCGAGTTGGTTGTCGCGGAGCGGGTTGGGCTGGCGCAAACGTGGAAAAAAGAGCGCGGCGTAGTTGCTGCGCGTGCCGATGAAATCGTTCGTCGCGTCGGTGAATTGCTGGCGCGCCGTCGTCTTCGTCGTCCAACTGCTCGGCGGATCGACCAGCAGCATCGCCCGCCGCTTCTGGGAGTAACTGGCGGCTTGCGCGACGAGGCTCGTCGTCACATCGCCCGTCGCGGTGTAGGGCGGCAGGCACAAGAGATTGAAGAGGTCTGTCTTTTCCAGCGCGAACAATCCCTGCTTCGCGCCCTCCATGCCGGGGCCGAAGAATTCGGCGTCGGTCAACGGATCGCCGTCGCTTCCGCCGACCGCCGCAATCGGGTTCGGATTCGTAACCGGCGGACTGGACGGGATAATAGTGAACGTCTCGTCGGGTCGCACACTCGACCCTAAATCGGCCCCGCTGCCGTCGCGTCGCACGCGCAGGAGCGTCGAATTTTGTTCAAGGACGCGCGGCACATAGCGCGGATCCGCCGGATCGACCGAGACGTTCAGAAAACGCTCTGCCGCCAACACCTTGTCACCAATTTTCTCCGAGACAGAGAGATTAAAGAGTTTCGTGTCGGCGTTGTTTCTGGTGTCGTGATCGATGAGCGCGCTCAAGTTTCGTCCCCAAGCGCCGGCGTTCGCGGCTTCGAGGACGAGCGGCGCGCTTGGAGGGCTGCCCGTCGCGGGCAAAGTGATCGTTGAAACCGCGGCGTTTCTGTGTAGGCGGACGATGACCGCCTCGCTGCCGCCGTTCAGGTAAAAGTCGCGGACGGCGAAGCTCATCGTGCTGTCCGCGGAGAGGCCGCCGAACAGGCGCTCGTACTCGCCAAAATTGTGAATCGTGATGGGGTCGTTGTCCGGCCCGCGCGGTGCGCGCCCGACGAAGGCCGTCACGGAAGTCGCGACTCCGGTGATTGTGTGTACGCCGCTCGGGATCTCCTCGATATAGACACCCGGATAGGTTGGCGTGATAGGCATGAAGCGTCCCTCTCTTTCAAGCAACACACTAGCGGAAGGCCGCCACCACCGGCGCGGCGTGGAACGAGTAATTCGTGACTGAGTTTCTTAGTGTGGTGACTTTCCGCAGTGGGCAAAATTTACCGGCGACTCAATGCGTCGGCAGCCAGACTGTGCCATAAATTTCCCTTGCAAAGATACAAGAGGACGCGCACGACGCGCGGCGTCGGAATGACGTTGATGAGGTGCGAGGGGCCAGAACCGGGACAGCATATCCGTGCGTCCTCAGTAAGTGTCAGAAGATGCGAGGGTCACTAATGCGATGGACTCGTCAGTGGTCTACCAAGAATGCGGGCCAGAGATTCGGAAGTTTACCGCTTGCTGAAAACCGTGGGTCCGCTCCCGCCGACTACTGGGGGCGGTTGAAGCGCCCGTGTTGGCAATCCGCGCGGTGCGATGGGCCGGGAAGATGGTTGCCGCGGCGGCTAGGTCAGCCCCGTCCGCCGACGCTGGCGTGAACCGGCGAGGTATCGGAATGTGCCGCGAGCAAAGACCTTCACCGAGTTGAGCGCGTGCACAATACCTTTGAAGATTGTAGCTGTCAAGAATAGACCTCTTCCATGAGGCCTTGAAATCTGTCAAGCCCAAAACTCGGTGCGTTGTGTCGCGCAACTGCTCGCACGCGATGAAAGTCTGTAGTTGTTCGATCACTGTCGTAAGCTCAACTTGGAAGCCGGTATATGAAGGTGTCCAGACATCAACAAGGTTCAGAGTGACGGCTTGAGCCGTGATGCTTCGACGCTCGCGCCTGAAGGCGCAATCCTAAACATCCAGAAACTTAGGTCACAGAGCACTCAGTTAACTGGTTGGTGCGGCGTTATTCCGGGAGGGCTTTCGGTAGGTCTTTTCCCCGGCCTTGATTTTAACGTTGAGCCGGTTCTCTCGTGGCGGGATCGGACAATTGAACCTCGGGCTGTAGGCGCACGACGGGTTATAAGCCAGATTGAAATCCAGCGTTACCTGTTCCGACGTGGGGATCTCAAAATCAATGTAGCGCCCTCCTCCGTAGGTTTCCTTCCCGGTCGTCAAATCTTTGAAGGGGATGAGCAAATAATTTTTGTACTTCTCCGTTTGGGACAAAGCTTCGCTTTGATAGACGCCTAAAGTGTGTTCAAGCCCTGCCAAGACGAATTTCAATTCACCATATTTGACGTACACCTTAGTTTTACCCGCCGAGGTCGGCATCCCGAACTTTCGCTCGTCCGGGGTTCTGGTGAAGCGCGCCGATACCCTGTAGGCAGGATGGATCTTAAAATATGACAAGCCCTTGAAGCGCGTTACCTCATCAGCCTCCAAAGGAGATTCCTTAGGATCTCTAAATTCCTTCTCCCTTTCTGACCTGAACTTGACGACTTGGCTCTGCTGCTCGTCGGTGCGGGCGCGGCTGTAGGTGGGTAGCCAAAGAGTGTTCACACAGTACAGGGCGCTGAAGATGATGAGCGCTGCGGTTCGTTGATGTCGCTTCTCAGTTATCAACTTGTTTCTCTCCTCGACGAACAATAATGGGCTCATAGACACTACTACTTCGCGCTCGCCAGACCTCGAATCATAAAACGCCTTTCTTCCACGGTCCCCAGACGGCCAAGGTCAAGGCCGGAATCTGGATATTGAAGGTACTCCCAAACCTGCCCGAGCTTTTTATCGCCGCCGCTGGTCGAAGTGAAATAGATGCGGCCGGAGCCGTGTCAGCACCCTTCGAGCCGCGCGAAAGTCGCCCCGCCGTCTCGTCGTAGTTTTTTTGCCGAGTGCCGCGCCGGCCGCACCCGTGCCGTTGTTGATCTCGTGATTGCGGACGAGGCGCAACTCGGAGCCCACCTTAAAGGCCGCCATCCCGTCGTGCGCCTTCGGCGTCTGACATCCGTCAGACATCCTCGCGCCGGCCCTGCCGATGACGTTGTACTCGTAGCCCTCCGGCAGCGCGAGAAATGTCTCGCCCGTGTTTCTCGACTTCAATGGGCGCAGCGGGCCGTAACCGCCTCCGCGCGCGCGCGCTCCGACCCGGCCCCGCATCGTCAAACAGGACGTGGCGGGCCGCGAAGCCCTGCATAGCGAGCGCTCCGCCGATCATGACGCCGCGGTGGAGAAACGTCCGTCTGCCGAAATTAGTCATGGTAAATGCTTTGGGTCTGATGAAGTTACGCGCCATCGCGGAAGCTCGCTTCATGAGCCCTCGCACGTTCTCGCCATCAACGCCATTCGCCCTGCAAGGTGAACGCCGCCCAGT
>JBOGOY010000538.1:0-3932 GCA_050748185.1 Pyrinomonadaceae bacterium | reverse complement strand
GTTTATCGAAGAAGAGGGCGGGCCGGCTGAAACGACCGAGGTAAGTGCGGAGATTGTCTCTGAACTTATTGGGATGCAGGGGTATCCAATCCACGCATCCCGCATAGGATCGGGCGCTGTGCCAACGCGCCAAATCACTGTTACAAAAATAAACAGCGCAGCTTGACGGCTGAGACAATAAAAACATTATCAACTGAGAGATGGAAGCCCGCTGTCTCTCAGAGCGTGTCTGAAAAGTCATCAAGCATCAAGGCGCGACAGCATCAGACGAATCATCGCGGCATAAACCATCACTTCTGACGTTTCGCATAACGCTTCGTAATCTTTTGACAGCCGCCGATGTTTCACCAACCAACCAAACGTGCGCTCAACAATCCAGCGTTTGGGCAATATCACGAACCCTTTTTGGTCGTCGCTTCGTTTGACTTGCTCAATCTTAACGGCGCGCCATCTGGCAAGCATTCTCACCCACTCGGAGAGCGAAAGTTTGTAACCGCCATCGAGCCAAATCAATCGCAGCCGCCACCAACGCCGCTCAAGTTCCGTCAACACGAGGCGTGCGCCCGCCGTCTCCGAGATATTGGCCGCATGAACGACGACGACCATCAACAAGCCAAGCGTGTCAACAAGGATGTGTCGCTTCCTGCCTTTGACGCGCTTGCCTGCGTCAAAGCCGGTCTGCTCACGCGCCGTGTCCATCGTCTTCGTGCTTTGCGAGTCAAGGATCGCCGCCGAACTCTGTGCTTGCTTGCCCGTGCGTTTCCTCAACATACGGCGCAACCGCCGATTGATTCGCTTCCACAACCCGGCAATCCGCCACTCGCGGAAATAGTGATAGACCGTCTTCCACCTTGGGTAATCCGTTGGCAAGTAGCGCCATGCACAACCCGTTCGCACGACATAGAAGATGGCATTGAGAATCTCACGCCGCTCGTAAATGGGCGGTCTGCCCATCTGTTTTTGTTTCGGCAAGCATCTTTTGAGATACTGCCACTCTCCGTCAGTTAGGTCACTAGGATAGATTTGTTTGGTCATGAATCTAGCTTACCCTAGCTGACGGGGACTTTTCAGACACGCTCTCAGTTGATAATGACTTAACAATTGAATTTCAAGCTGCTGTAAACACCCTCTGAATCAGGCTGCAATATGAGAAGTGTTTAGTAAAAGATGTGCCAACGTCAGCCCGGCAGTCGTTTAGTAAAAGATGTGCCAACGTTTAGTAAAAGATTTGCCAAGCTACAGACGCCCGGCTTTCCGGCGACAAGCTTTCGACAACTTTTCCACAGCAACTGTGGAAAAGTCTGTGGAAAAGAGCCGTTTCGCCGTTACAAGTTTCTGAAAAGTTTAGACTTCTAGCATTTTGCACACCCCGCATGCAATTTTCGCAAACTCTTCACGCTGAAAGGTTTGCACCCATGAGACAGAATTCCGCGACAGCATCCAGAGTGGCCGGCTTTGACACACCAAGTCTTGCCCTATTTCTAATCATCTGCTGCTGCTTCAATAGCTGCGTCAGACATCCGCGCGGTTTTGAACCGACGAAATTCACTCACACCGACACGGTGAAGCAGTCCCGGATTAACATTAATACCGCGGCGCGCGAAGAGTTGGAAAAACTGCCGGGAGTCGGCGCGGGGCTGGCCGCGCGGATCGTCGAGCACCGCGAGCGTTACGGCCCTTTCCGGCGGGCGGAGCATTTGATGATGGTGCGCGGCATTAGCGAGCGACGCTTTGCCGAGCTTGGTTTGCATGTCATCGTGGAGTGAGTTTCAATAAAAGTCCAAAGTTCAAAGTCGTAACCATTCTTGACTTTGGACTCTGAAGTTACCTACCGTCCGAAGTCGTCGCTGAGGCGGACGATGTCGTCTTCGCCGAGGTAGTCGCCGCGCTGAATCTCGATGAAGATCAGTTTTTGGGCGCCGGGATTTTCAATGCGGTGGCAGGCGCCGATGGGCACGTCAACCACTTCGCCGAGTTGGATCAGTCGGTCGCCGCCGTCAAGCGTGACGCGGGCCGTCCCCTGCACCACCATCCAGTGCTCCGCGCGCCGCGCGTGCTTCTGATAGCTCAGGCGCTTGCCCGGCAGCACCTCGATGCGCTTGACTTTGTAACCTGCACCTTCGTCGAGCACGGTGAACGAGCCCCACGGGCGCTCGTCGTAGAGCGGCGATGCGTCGATTAACTCTTTCGATTTAGACATCCTGTTACCTTTTGCATGATCGAGGAGAGTGCCGTTCGGGGCCGCCGGATCGTGCGGCCCGCGGGCGTCATAAACTCGCGCTCAATTTACACTCCGGCGCAACGCGCTGTCATCCCGCGGCACGCGCGTCTCAAATTCGCGCCCCCTTACCGCTTCCCCGTAAAAGTCTCCACGCGTAGATCGCTTCCGTCCGTGCTGATGGTGATGGTACCGGTGTGGCCGGTCTGCAAAACTTCGGCTCCGGCCGAGCGCCAGCGCGCGACCACCTGTGCGTCAGGGTGGCCGAAGGGCGAGGCCGCGCCGACCGAGACCACGGCGAGGCGTGCGCGCGCGGCGGCGACGAACGGCGACGTCGAAGAGGTGCGGCTGCCGTGGTGCGCCACCTTCAACACGTCGCAGCGCAGCGCCTCGGGCGAGAGCTTGACGAGCGCCGCTTCGGCGCGGGCCTCGATGTCACCCGTCAATAGAAAGCAACGCCCGCCGTATCCGACGCGCAACACGAGCGAGTCGTCGTTGTCCGACCTTGAGGCGGCAGGTGAGTCCGGGGCGGATAACTGGTCCCCCGCCCCGCGTCGCGGCCAGAGCACGTCCACACGCACGCCGCCGAAATGGAGCGTGTCGCCGCGGCCGATCAGTTGGAGCGGCGTGCCCGCCGCCCCGAGCGTCGCGGCCAGTCGCGCGAAATCTTCCTCACCACCGCTCGACGCGCGCGCGGCGAACGCAGCCCGCACCGCGAAGTTGCGCGCCACGTCGTTCAGGCCTTCGATGTGATCGGCGTGGGCGTGCGTCGCCAGCAGGTAATCGACACGATCCAGCCCGCGCCACCACAAGTATTCGGAGACTACGGCCTCGCCCACGCCGCGTGTGTCCCGCTCGAATTGCTCTGCATCCCGGTCGTCTTCATCTTCATCGCGCGGCCCCCGGCGGCCGAAGCGCGGGCGACCGCCGCCGTCCACTAACAGCGTCGTCCCGTCCGGCAGCGTTAGCAAAGCGGCGTCGCCTTGCCCCACATCGAGAAAGTCCACGCGCAACCGGCCGTCGCCACGGGCGGCGCTGAACGGATGCGCGAAGACGACGAAGAACAACACGCCCCATGCGATGGCCGCGAGTTTAAAGGCGAACGGCCACCACTCGTTTTGTGCTGAAGTCGTAGCGTCCGCCCCCGCCGCATGCGTCGAAGCGAGCCGGGCAATGCTAAAGGGAGACCAGCGTGCGAGCGCGTAGGCCAGCGCCATGGGCGGCGCAAGGTAGAGGGCATACACGACGGTCGGCCAGCCGGCATATTCCGGCAGACGGAGCGAGGCGACGCCGGCCCGCGCAAACGGATCGACCGAATGAGACATCAGCCAGTGCGCGCGCTCCGCCACCCACACGAGCGGCGCGGCGAGTTGGGCGCTCAGGGCCGAGACGGGCAGGGCCAGTAGCGCGGCGGCCGATCCCAGCACCATCAGCGCGCCGACGAACAGATTCAGCCATAGCGCCGCGAACGAGAAGCGGTGGAAGTAGACGACCGAGAGCGGCAGCAGGCACAACTGAACGCAGGCCGAGATGACCAACGCGGCGAAGGCTTGACGCAGCAACCACTGCCCGCGCCACCGTTCGAGCCGCCCGGCCACCGGCGTCTTGAACAGACGGCAGGTGAAGACGCTCTGCTCGCGCTGTTCGTGCTGCCAAGCGCGCTCGCCCCAGTAGAGCGCCTCGCCGAGCGCGCGGAACCAGCGCGGGCAGCGCG
>JBOGOY010000537.1:0-3938 GCA_050748185.1 Pyrinomonadaceae bacterium | reverse complement strand
GACCAGTACAAAGCCGACCGCAACCCCGCCGAAAAACTCTTCGAACTCGGCCGCTGCCTCGCCCACTTCGCCCTCGACGACCAGCAGGTGGAGTTCTGCACCCACCTCCGGGGCAAAAAATCCTGGTTCCTCCCCTTCAACCTCGGCCACCACGACGGCGCGGGCAACCCGCCCAACCCCAACGGCCTCAAAACCGACTACCTCTGGCGGCGCATCCTCACGCCCGGCGGCCTCACCGACATTCTGGAGAACTACGCCCAGATCGTGGAGGAGAGGAACGAGAAGACGGGCAGGAAGAAGCGGGTGCAGATTTTCCCCCGCTATCACCAACTCGACGTCGTTCGCAAACTGCTCGCCGACGCCGCTTGGTTCGGCGCGGGCAAGCGTTACCTCATCCAGCACTCCGCCGGGAGCGGCAAATCGAACTCCATCGCGTGGCTCGCGCACCAGATCATCGGCCTGCGCGCGGGCGGGGCCGACGTTTTCGACTCGATCATCGTCATCACCGACCGCCGCGTCCTCGACAAACAGATTCGTGAGACGATCAAGAGCTTCGCCCAAGTCGGCTCCATCATCGGCGCGGTGAGAGAAGGTGATGTCACGTCGAAGACGAAGCAACTATCGGGCTTCTTAAAGCAGGGGAAGAAGATCATCATCTCCACGGTGCAGACCTTCCCGTTCGTCCTCGACCAGATTGGCGCGGAGCACCGTGGCAAGAAGTTTGCCATCATCATTGACGAAGCGCATTCCAGCCAAGGCGGGCGCACGGTGGCGGCGATGAGCATGGCTTCGTCTGAAGCGGGCGGAGCCGACGAGGAGGAGGAGACCGTCGAGGACAAGATCAACCGCATTATCGAATCCCGGCAGTTGCTGCCGAACGCGAGCTACTTCGCCTTCACGGCGACGCCCAAAAACAAGACCCTCGAAATTTTCGGCATCCCCTACCGGGTGGGCGACGAAATCAAGCACCGTCCCTTTCACAGCTACACGATGAAGCAGGCCATTCAGGAAGGCTTCATCCTCGACGTGCTGAAGAACTACACGCCGGTTGAGAGCTACTACCGGCTCGTCAAGACGGTGGAGAGCGACCCCGAGTTTGACGTGAAGAAGGCGCGGAAGAAGATTCGGCGCTACGTCGAATCACACGATAAGGCGATCAGCGCCAAAGTCGAGATCATGGTGGACTATTTCATCGAACAAGTGATCGGCCAAAACAAGATCGGCGGCCATGCGCGGGCGATGGTTGTGACGGGCAGCATCGAGCGGGCCATCCAGTATTACTTCGCGTTTCGGAGTTATTTGGAAGAACTCAAGAGTCCCTATCAAGCCATCGTGGCCTTTTCCGGCGAGCCGGAGTTTGCAGGCGAGAAGGTCAGCGAGGCCAAGCTGAACGGGTTTCCCAGCCGGGAGATTGAAGACCGGATTCAGGAAGACCCCTACCGCTTCCTTATCTGCGCCGAAAAGTTCCAGACCGGCTACGACGAGCCGCTCCTGCACACGATGTACGTGGACAAGGTGCTCTCCGAGATCAAGGCCGTGCAGACCCTTTCCCGCCTCAACCGCGCCCACCCGCGGAAGCATGCTGTCTTCATTCTCGACTTTCAAAACAACACCGAGACGGTCGAGGAAGCCTTCGCCGACTACTACCGAACCACCGTTCTCAGTAAAGAGACCGACCCGAACAAACTGCACACTCTCAAGAGCGAACTCGACGCATATCAGGTTTATTCCCCCGACCAGATTGACTCGCTGGTGGCACTCTATCTTGACGGGGCCGACCGCGACCAACTCGATCCAATTCTCGACGCCTGCGTGGCCGTCTATACCGGCGAACTGGACGAGGACGGGCAGGTCGCCTTCAAGGGCAAGGCCAAGATGTTCACACGGACTTACGACTTCCTTGCCACGATCCTGCCCTACGGCGTCACCGAATGGGAGAAGCTCTCGACGTTTCTGAATTTCCTGATTCCCAAGCTGCCCGCCCCGATTGAGGAAGACCTCTCGAAGGGTATTCTTGAGGCCATTGACATGGACAGCTATCGCGCTGAAAAGAAAGCCACGTTAGCGATTATGATGCCGGACTCCGATGCAGAGATTGACCCCATCCCAACGTCAGGAGGGAGCCGCAAAGCCGAACCCGAACTCGACCGCCTCAGTAATATTGTCAAAGCGTTCAATGAGCAGTTCGGCGGCCTCTTCGACGACGTGAAGCGTATGGAAGAGCGCATCACCGGAGAAATCCCGGAAAAGGTGTCTGCCGACCAAGCCTACCAGAACGCCAAGAAGAACTCGGACAAACAGAACGCCCGCATTGAGCACGACAAAGCCCTACAAAGGGTCATCACCGCCCTCTTCAAAGACGACGCCCAACTCTTCAAGCAATTCCAAGACAACGATTCTTTCCGCCGCTGGCTGACGGATACGGTGTTTGGGATGACCTATGACGAGTAAAACCAGCTCTCATTAGAATGCGCTGAGGTGGGTTACGGCTAGAGAGGTCGCACATGAGGTGTCTTGACCTTTTTAGCCCGACGTTAAGGCGCGCTCTTGCAGGAACCGAGTTTGCTCTTCCGCCTCCCTGATCACGTCGCCTTGGTCCAGCGTCAGCAGTTCCCTGTCTCTCAACACGATGCGGCCGTCGATGATGACCGTTTGCACGTCGGCGGCGGTGGCGGCGTAAACGAGCGTCGAGATCACGTCCGGGGCCGGCGTCGTGTGCAGTCGGTCAAGCCTGACGATGCAGAGATCGGCGCGCTTGCCGGCTTCGACGCTGCCGATCTCGCCATCCAGCCCCAGAGAGCGCGCGCCGCCGATGGTCGCCATCCGCAGCACCTGCGCGGCGGGCAACACGTCAGGCCCGTGCTGCACTTTTTGGAGCAACGCCGCCAGACGCATCTCCGTGAACATGTCGAGCCGGTTGTTGCAGGGCGCGCCGTCCGCGCCGAGCGAGACCGAGACGCCGCGTTCCAACAGGTGCATCACGGGCGCAATCCCGGAGCCGAGTTTGAGATTGGACGAAGGGCAGTGGGCGACGTGCGCGCCGGTGCGCGCGAGGATGGCGATCTCGGAGTCGTGCAGGTGGACGCAGTGGGCGAGGACGACGTGCGCGGCCGTTAGCCCCACGGCGTCGAGGTAGGCGACGTTTCTCAGGCCGGTCGCCGCCTCGACCATCGCGATCTCGGTCAAATTTTCGGAGGCGTGCGTGTGGACCAGCACGCCCCTCTCGCGTGAGAGCCGCGCGACTCGTTCGAGCAACTCGCGCGTGCAACTGACGGCGAAGCGCGGGGCGAAGCAGTAGCGAATTCGCCCTTCGGCGCGTCCGTGCCACTCTTCGAGCAGAGCGAGGGATTCAGTGATCGAGTCTTCCGTCTGTTCGAGCAGCCCAGCGGGCACGCCCGCCCCCGCGTCCATCATGCACTTTCCCACGGTGGCGCGAAAGCCCGTCTCTTCGACGGCGCGAAAGACTTCGGCCGTGTGTCTGACCGTCTCCATCGTCAGCGCGCAGGTTGTCCCGCCTTTGATCATCTCGGCGATGCCGAGCCGCGCCGAGGCCCTCAGAGAGTCGGGCGTGTGTGCGGCCTCCATCGGCCAGACGCGCTGCTTCAGCCAGTCGATCAGAGAAAGGTCGTCGGCCGCGCCGCGAAAAAGCGTCTGGCACAGGTGGACGTGAGTTTGGACAAAGCCGGGCAGCACGGCGCAGCCGCTCGCGTCAATCACTTCGTCGGCGCGCGGCGCGAGCCCTTCGCCGACCGAGACGATGCGCCCGCCCTGCACGAGCACGTCGCCTTTGACGACGGTGTTCCGCTCGTCCATCGTGACGACGGAGCCGTTTTTAATCAGGAGAGAGTCGTCCATCAGACTTGATTTGACGCGAGCACGAAGGGGCGCGCCGATTATGCTCCGGCGCGCGGCGGGCTGTAAAGAAACAACCTTTGAGC
>JBOGOY010000536.1:0-3943 GCA_050748185.1 Pyrinomonadaceae bacterium | reverse complement strand
CAGTACCCCCCTTCATTTTCAAGCTGGTGTTCGAAAGCCGGGGCAACCATGCCGTCTTGTGTCAGCCTGCCCCGCGTCACACTGCCGAGGTCCGGCCACTGCGTAAGTTGAATGCGGAGGCGATTGAAGCGAAAGTCATGCGACGAGGCGGTTCGTTGGCGAGCGTCAATCGAAGCGGCGGGGATGCCGGAGGCAGCGCTGAAAACGTCCAGTAGTTCGTCGAGATCGAGTGATTTTGTCTTCATATATCGCCCGATAGCTCCGACCGAGCGCAGGTGGAATTCACGTACGTTGCGCGCCGAGTGGAGCGCGTCCAACAGGGGGCCGACCGCGTGCTCATTGATGCCGCGCACGATGATCATCCCGATCGAGGTAAATATATGTTCAGCCTTGAGGTTTTCGAATGCGAGCGACTTCTGTTTCGCGCAGCGCATCGAGTCAATCGAGTAGTAGAGTTCGTCGCTGAAGCCGCCGTTCATCGACAGATAAACTATTTGCAGACCTGCTTTTTTCAGGTCTCGAATATAGGCGCGATCGACGAATTTCAGTCCGTTCGTGAGAAGTATCGGATGGTGCTTGTGGGCGCGTATATCGCGAATAAGGTCCGGTAAATCGTCGCGCATGGTCGGCTCCGCCCCTACGAGACGAATAAATTTGCCGCGCGGCAGTTTCGCAAAAATAGTTGACAGCCACTCGGCATCGAGGTCAGGTATCGTTCGATTCGGGATGTAACAGTTACGGCAGGCCATATTACATCGGTGTGTCACATCAACGATAATTGACTCGTACGGACAATCCTCCGGCGAATAGGTGCGATAGGCAGACCCTTGCTGAATAAGTTTAACCATGTCTATCATTCCTCAAGTAACTTGCTTCCTGATGATTCGTGAATTCAATTAGTAAGTGCAACTCGGTTAGCTGTTCAAAGCACACCGTTAATGCTGTTAATGCCCTCGGTTAGGAGCATCCATAATGCAAGCAATAGAGCTTCTAAATGAATTTTACCAAAGCGATAAGATTCCTTTCGAGCCTCACGCGGCCTCTGGCAACTGCGCTCGGTAGCGCACTTCATACTCCGCTGGTGCGAAGTAGTTGGTCGCCGAATGAATCCGGCTGCGATTGTAGAACACCTCGATGTAATCGAAGAGTTCATCTTTCGCTTCCTGTCGGGTGCGGAAGCGTTCATGGTGGACGAGTTCATTCTTCAATTCAAGCTGCCGAAGAACCTTTCCGTCACCGCATTGTCCCAACAGTTCCCCTTGCGGCTCTTGCTCTGCCGACAGTCCCATGCCGTAAGTCGTGCTTTGGACGCTGTGCTCACATACTGGCTGCACCAGCGGCGAAACCGCGCCGCCTCACCGGCGTTGCGCTTGCAGGAACGCCGCTTCGTCTCAAGGCTCGCTGACACCCGCCCACCCGACGACGAGCCACGAGTACAGATCGTGGAGGTGTCACCGACTTCCTTTCCCTCGGCAGATAGCGAGGATGCAATGCGGGTCGTCGGTGTGCTTCGTTACTAGGGGACCAGTTTGCGGATGGCGTGTTGGGTAGTCAAGGGAGGTAGAATGGGCGATCCGAGGCTTTGGCCAAAAAGTCAAAATGGCTACCAGATGAGGGCATGAGCAGCACCCGACAGTTACCCTATGTTGTGCTAAAAGGCGACTATTGTGGATTAAAGAATAAATTGGCCGCCGCATAAATCATTTCATGACCGCTACGGATTGGCAGCCTACCTGCGTCCGATAACTACACAAAAACTATTTTGGCTGTGCTTCTTAAATGCTGATAAAATTGGGCTTCCATGTGGTAGGTATAGACTGAGTTTTATCGGACGCCCATAAATGTCTCAACATATTGCCATATAGGCGTGGCGCGTAGAGATACTCCACTCTCCTTACACCATATATGGTCGGCACTGATCTAATCACTCACCGCATACAGAAAAGAAAAAATCTAACGTACTTCTCCGTTCCGCCGAAAAAACACCCTCCTCAATTGTCTTAAGAGTAGAGGGATAAATGATTTCCTGCCCGAAGCAGCGTGGCCTGCGGGAGGAGTTAGTTTGATTAAGCCAAAAAACCATGAGATGGGCGGGCACGCGTTATACGCCAGAAATCTGTAAGCCAGAGCACATGCTTTTTCATCGCTTGCGAAGGAAAGTCACGACCACCGTTGCGGGTGAAGTGTGCGCCGAAGACGAGTTCCTTCACCTCAAGCAGGAAACTTTGACGCTCGAACAGAAAGTCACACGCTATTTTGAGCAATTGTGCGTTCCTGTCAATCGCTATGTGGTGGCAGTCTTCGGTCATCCGGTTGAAGCCGAAGACATCACGCAAGAAGCTTTTCTGCAACTCTATCGCTCTTTGCGTGACGGGCAGTCAATCGGAAACGTGCGCGCATGGGTCTTTCGCGCGGCGCACAACCTGGCGATTAATCGCATTAAGAGCCAGCAATTCGTCGAGCTACTCGATGACGAGAGTTGGGAAGAGCTGCGGCAGTCGCTGCAAGACGCCGCGCTCACTCCTGAGCAGAGGGTGCTGCATCAGGAGAAATTCAACCGACTGCGGATTGCCATCACGCGCCTGACGCTTCCTGAGCGCGAATGCCTGCACCTGAGGACTAAGGGTTTGCGCTACCGAGAGATCGCCGAGATTCTCAACCTGAGCACGACGACAGTGGCCGAGATGCTCTACCGCGTCATTGATAAACTCACGAAAGAGCACAATGGATAATCTGTTTAAGAACAATAATGGTGAAGAGGGAGAGCACCCGGCGCGCGAGATGCTTCTGCTCTGCGCTGACGGGGAACTCTCGCCCAAGGAGGCAGCGCAAGTACAGGCGCATCTGGAGGCGTGCTGGCGTTGCCGCGTCAAGACTAAAAAGATCGAAGAGGGTATCGCGAATATCATCGAGTTTGATGAGGCGGTGCTCAAGCCACATCTCGTCCCGCCGCACAACTGGCGTAACTTTGATCGGCGATTGAGCCAACTCGCCGGCGAAAGCGGGAAGCAGTCACCGCTCGTCAAGGTATTTGGCTCCTTGGGCCGGTTCTTTTCTACGGTCCACCTCTGGTCCATGCCGCGTCCCCTAGTTAGGGTTGCTGTCGGCCTTTTAGTTGCCGTCCTTATCGTGACTCTAGCGATCCGTTTTAACCATGAGACGACCGTCACAGCCAGCGAGCTGCTTAAGCAGGCGACGCAAGCTCAAGCGGCAAGACTCCGCGCGACCGCCGAGCCTGTGGTACACCAAAGACTTCAGGTCCGCCGTAAAGGTCAAACATCTTCTCGTGAAGTGGCCGTCAACTGGGAGATCTGGAACGATACAAAGAACTCGCGGGTTCGCTATTTCGTGACTGATGGCGGCGGGTCTTCTGCTACCGATCATGCAACGCACAGAAATGATCGCGCCGATGATGTTTCCGGCACGGCTGTCATAACCGAATTGTCGCAGGTGCTCGAAGCCAATCACATGGACCCGCAGCGCCCGCTCTCCGCCGCCTCTTACCAATCGTGGCGCAATACGCTCGAGCACAAGCATGATGAGGTCACGAGATCAAAATTGTCAGGTGGTCTTGATGCGCTGACGCTGCGCACGATTCCGGTAGGCCATGTAAACGTCGGCCAGATTGCGGAAGCCGTGTTCATCGTGCGAGCCCGTGACTGGCAGC
The DNA here is from genome assembly GCA_050748185.1 of Pyrinomonadaceae bacterium. GTDB lineage: Bacteria > Acidobacteriota > Blastocatellia > Pyrinomonadales > Pyrinomonadaceae > JACCRA01. Next base: position 276 of record JBOGOY010000536.1, on the reverse strand, counting down.
CCATTGAGCTGCGCCTGAATGTGGCAGCCGAAGGGGGAAACCACAGCTATGAATTGACTGAAGACACGTTAGAAGTGATGAGCTTGGCTCAGATTAATCCGGCGATCTTCAGCGGTGAGGAAATCGCTTCAGCGCCAGTGCAGAAGACGTCTCCACGAGCTTCACCTACGCCCACCCCGATAGTTAAGCTGAATCCCAGCCCGCAGCTATTGCTGATTAAACCCGCGCAGCCTGTGGCGACTGCCGACTTAGAGGTTGAAGCTCTGCAACTCCTGA
>JBOGOY010000535.1:0-3945 GCA_050748185.1 Pyrinomonadaceae bacterium | reverse complement strand
GCGTCGATCGCCTACGTCATCCCCTACGAGCGCAACGGCGCGGCCTCGCTCGCCTACCGCCTGCAACGCGAAGGCTTCCGGCTCGCCGTCGCTGCCCGTCCCTTAAACGCTGGCGAGCGCGACTGGCCGCGCGGCACGATGGTCGTCCGCGTTTCGCGTAACCCCGAAACGTTGCACGAGCGCATCGCGCAACTCGCGCGCGAGACGGGCGTCGAGGTGTGGGGCGTCAACACCGGCTTTAACGAGACGGGCGACACAGGCATCGGCGGCGAGTACGTGGTCTCTCTGAAGCGCCCGCGGATCGTCGTCGTCGCGGACGAGCCGGTCAGCCAGACGAGCTACGGCGCGTTGTGGTGGACGCTCGAACGCTACGGCGTGGACTTCACGCCGATGACGATCGCGAACCTGAGGCGCGCGCGCCTCGACGACTACAACGTGATCGTCATGCCGGACGGATCGCCCGGCGGATACTTTTCCGCGTTTGGTAAGTCGGGCATCGATAACCTGCGCGGGTGGATCGAGCGTGGCGGCACGCTCGTCTGCCTGAAAGGCGCGAGCGTCTTCGCGGCGCTCAAGGACGTGAACCTGACTTCGTCGCGATTGGTCGGCAGCGAAGAGGACGAGCCGAAGGGACCAACGGACAAACCTGAAGCGCAGGCTTCGCCGAGCCCGTCGCCGACACCTTCGCCGATGCCGGCCGCGGACAGGCGCAGGGGCCAGCAGCAGGGCCAGCAGCAGCAGACAACGCAACCGACTTCGCCCGAGCAACAGCGCGACCTGACGGGCCAGAGCGAAAAGCTGTCGGGCGCGCCGCCCGATTTGCCGCCGATCGCTTCGCCGTCGGCCAAGCCGGGGCGCGTCCCAGAGGCCGTGCCCGGCGCGATCTTTCGCGCGACCGTGGACCGCACGACGCCTTTGACCTACGGTTACGAGGAAACACACCTGCCCGTGCTGCTCGAATCGGCCTATTTTTTCCGCCCGTCGAAAGAGGGGACCAACGCGCTGGTCTTCGCGGGCGAGGGTGATGATCCGCTCCGCATCAGTGGGTTCGTCTGGCCCGGCAACACCGAGCGGCTGCTGCGCGGCACGAGCTACGTCATCGAAGAGCCGACGGGCCGCGGCCACGTCGTCCTCTTCGCCGAGGATCCCAACTACCGTGCCATCTGGCGCATCTCAACGAGGCTGTTCTTTAATTCGTTCCTGTTTCAGCCAACGTTCTAAACGCGGGTGTCGGGGGCCGGGTGTCAGGTGTCGGTCAAGACAAAACCTGACACCCGATACCCGGCCCCCGACACCCGTTCCTATGTTTCACATCAAAGCGGCTTACGACGAACAACTGGAGGTGGCGGCGAGCGTGGAGCGCGTCCGCGAGTTCTTCAGCGATTTGAAAAATTTTGTCGAGTTGATGCCGGGCGTCGAGAGCATCCGCGAAGAGGCGGGCGGCATGGTGCGTTGGCTGATCCGGGCCGACGTGCCCGTCATCGGCTCGATCCGGCAGGCCTTCTCCGTCCGGCTGACCGACGATAGCCCCGCGCGCATCGAGTGGTCGCCGGCTTCGGGCGTGCACGACAACTTCCTGCGCTATGCGGCTGCGTTTGAAGAGCGCGGCGCGCGCACGCTGGTCCGCATCGCGCAGCGCGTCGAGTTGCGCCGGCAGCGCGCGACCGAGTTGCACCTGCTGGCGGGCCTTGTCGGCGAAGGCCGCCTGAGCGCCGAGATGCAGAAGGGTGTTGCACAGATGATGCGCGCCTTTCTTCAGCGCGCCCGCAAGCAACTTGAAGGCTGAGCCGGCCGCGGCACTCCCCGTTAGCGGGGATTCACGTCCCTGCGGTGCGCCTTCCGAAAATTTCTACTCAACTTTGGCTGTCCTCTGCCGATATGCCCAGCGGGTATGTGTGTGTATGAGCCAGTCAAATCCACTAACAGACAACGCGATGCCGCCGACGGAGAGCCTGATCGCCGGCGGAAATGCTCCGCCTATCGCCGGCCGCGAGGGGCGCTACCGCCAGTTTTTCGACGACGCCAGCGACATCCTCTACGCGCACGATCTGGCGGGCAATTTCACCGACTTTAACCGCGCCGGCGAACTCGCCACCGGCTACAGCCGCGACGAGGCGCGCCAACTGAACATCGCGCAACTGGTCACGCCCGAATGCCTCGAAACGGCGCGGGCCGCGATCTCTTGCAAGGTGGCGGGGCAGGGCGGGACAGTTTACGAACTGGAGATGGTCGCCAAAGACGGGCGACTGATCCCGATCGAAGTCAGCACGCGACTGATTTACGACGACGCCGGGCGACCGTGTGAGGTGCAGGGCATCGCTCGCGACATCAGCGAGCGCCGGCGTACCGCCGAGGCCTTGCGCGAGAGCGAGGAGCGCTACCGCGGCCTCTTCGATGACGATCTCACAGGCAACTTCATCTCCACCCCTGACGGCCGCCTTCTCGCCTGCAACAAAGCTTTCACCCGCACCTTCGGCTTCGCCTCAGTCGAGGAGGCGCTGGCTTGCAGCCTTATGTCGATCTACCCGAACGCCGAAGGCCGGCGCGAGTTGGTTGAGCGGGTACGCCGCGAGCGAAAGATCGAGAACTTGGAGAGTGAGTTGCGCCGTGTGGACGATGGTAAGCCGGTATATGCCATCGAGAACGTGGTCGGCACATTCGACGAGCGCGGCGAACTGTCGGAGTTGCGCGGTTACGTCTTCGACGATACGCGACGCAAGTTGCTCGAAGATCAACTTCGACAGTCGCAGAAGATAGAGGCCGTCGGCCAACTCGCGGGCGGCGTCGCGCATGATTTCAACAACCTGCTGACGACGATCGTCGGCAATACACAGTTAGCTCTGCGCGCCCTGCCGGAGAGCAGCCCGGCGCGCCGCCGGCTGGAACAGATCGAAGACGCCGCGGGCCGCGCCGCCGTGCTGACGCGCCAGTTGCTCGCCTTCAGCCGCCGCCAGACGCTTGACCGCCGGCGGCTTGACCTCAACGACGCGGTCGCCGACATCATGAAGATGCTGCGGCGCGTCATCGGCGAAGACGTGGAAGTGCGCGTCCACAGCGCTCCGCACCTGTGCCCGGTTTTCGCCGATCCGGGGCAGATCGGGCAGATCGTGTTGAACCTCGCCGTCAACGCGCGCGACGCGATGCCGGGGGGCGGCCAACTCGTGATCGAGACGCGCAGCGTCACGCTCGATGACGCCTACTGCCGCGCGCACGACGCGACAAAACCCGGTCATTACGCCCTGCTGATGGTGAGCGACACCGGCAAGGGCATGAACGCCGAGACGCGGAAACACATCTTCGAGCCGTTCTTCACGACGAAGGAAGTCGGCAAAGGCACCGGCCTCGGCCTCTCGATGGTTTACGGCATCGTCAAACAACACGGCGGACAGATCGAGGTTTACAGCGAGCCGGGGCACGGCACGACGTTCAAAATCTACCTGCCTGCCTTCACCCCGGCGGTCGAACGGAAAGGGCATGAGATGTCTTTGACGGCGGAGAGTGCGGCGCTGCCGGAGGCGGTCGAGGAGACGAGCGGCGGCGGCCACGAGACGATCCTCGTGGCCGAGGACGAGGCTCCGCTGCGGGCGCTGGCGCAGGACGTGCTGGAAGGTTTGGGCTACCGTGTGATTCTCGCCGCGGACGGGGCCGAGGCCGTCGAGACGTTCGCGGGCCGGCCCGGCGAAATCGACCTCGTGATGCTCGACGTGGTAATGCCGCGGATGGGCGGGCGCGAAGCCTACGAGCAGATCACGCGCCTGCGCCCCGACGTACCCACGCTCTTCATGACCGGTTACAGCACCGAGATGGTGCAGGGCCGCTTCATCCGAGAGGCGCGCGTCCCCCTCCTGCAAAAGCCCTACGGCCTCGAAGACCTCGCCGGCAAGGTGCGCGAGACGCTCGACGCGGGAGGACAGAGGGTAGAGGATAGAGGGTAGAGGGTAGTGA
>JBOGOY010000534.1:0-3948 GCA_050748185.1 Pyrinomonadaceae bacterium | reverse complement strand
CAGTAAGGGCGTGCTTAGCCGGTGCGCCCTTACTGCGTGCGTGCTTCTGCATCCTGCGTAACTCCTAAGCTATTTTGCTCTGCGGCCCTCCGCGCGATCTCTTCTGGGCCTCCGTGGTGAGAATACAGACCCTGTGTGAATCATGATGATGAACTAAAGGGTTCTCTGTTTCATCATCAATTCCCTTCCGGTACAAAGCCTTAATAAATCACTACGTCAGCGGCTTTCCCCTAACCTTTCAGCCACGCACTCCGCCGCTCGCGCGCCTCTCTCGGTGCGTCCTCCAATTCTTCGATGCGGTACTCGAAGCGCGGCGAGCCCGCCACTGATTTCGCTTCCGTCCTGACCAGTTTCAGGCCGACCTGCGCGAGCGCTTCTTCGTAGGGCGGGGGCGCCGTGCCGCGCACGTGGCGGGCGAAGAACTCCGTGAAGTCCGCGCCGGCGGCTTCCGAAACCGCGCGGGCGAAATCGTCGCCCGTGTAGCCGCGCCCGCGCAGGTAGTAGCTCGCGTTGGAACTGCCGGTGTAGAACTCCGCGTACATTCGCCGCAGCACGTCATCGAGCGAGCGGCGACCATCGGTGCGGCCGCGGATCAGCAGGTCGAGGACGAGGCCGAGCGTCTCGCCCTTGTCATAGTAGCTGAAGGCAGTTTGTTCGAGATTGGTCTCCTGCGCGTGCGGCGCGCCGTCGAGGAAGGGGGCGAGCAGCGAAGACTCTTCGGCGCTTGTCAGGCGGCTGCCGGGGGCATTCTCGATCTGGCCGATCTGGCCGGCCAGCACGCGGTAAAGCCGTTCGTCGTTCCAGAGACCGGCGCGGCGCTGCATCAGGTGGCCGTAGTAGTTCGTGACGCCCTCGGCGATCCAGAGAGAGCGCGTGTTCAGCGGGCGGGTGAAATCCCACGGGCCGAGTTCGGCGGGGCGCAGGCGTTTGACATTCCAGACGTGGAAGAACTCGTGGGCGACGGTGTCGAGGGCGTCCTCGTAGCCCTGCTGGTCCCCCAACGCGCGGGGCGTGACGATCTGCGTCGAGTTCAGGTGCTCCATCCCGTCGCCGCGTCCGCCGTGGCCGAAGTGCAGCAGGAAGGTGTACGAGTCGAACTCCGGCCGGCCCCACATCTTCAACTCGGCGCGGACGATTCTTTCGACATCGCGCGCGAAGCGGTCACGCCGGCCGCCCTCCGCGCCGAACGAGTGGACCACGACGCGGTAAGATTTGCCGTCCACGTCAAACTCGTTGACGGTCCAGTTCGGCGCGATCTCGGTCGGCGTGTCGATCAGCAGATCGTAATTCGCAAAGCGCCACTCGCGCTGATCCGGGCCTTCGGTCCACCCGTTGACGACGCGCCAGCCCGTGGGCGGCTCGATGCGGAGCGTGACGGGGTCGGGCTTGTGCCCGACGACGTAGGCAAAAATCGACCCGCCGTTGAAGTTGGCGTGACGCTCGTCAAGTTGCGAGAAGGTGCCTGAGAGATCGTCTGCGAAGACTTTGTAGGTGACGGTCAGTTGGGACGCGCCGCGCGTAGGAACGGCCCACGTCTGCGTATCAACCCGCGTGACCGGCAGCGCCGGCCCACGCTCGCACTTGGCGGTTGCGGGCGGGCAGACGCCGGACGAGGCGACGAACTCCTGCACGTTCTTCGCGAAGTCGAAGACGGCGTAGCGGCCCGGCGACCACTTCGGCATCTGAAACTCGATCGCCTCGGCCGGGGCCGCAGCAGTCGTTTCTACTTCGACGCGCACCTCGAACAAGTGCGACTCCGGGCGCGGCATCGAGAGTTGGTAGGCGATGCGGTACGGCGGCGGTGGCGGCGGCGCGGCGGGCGAGGTTCCTTGCGCGAAGACGGAGGCGGCGACGACGAAGAGCACAGAGAACGCACCAAAAAGCGCGAGCGGGCGAAAGCGTGTGAGCATTAAAATTTTCATTTTCGTCTTGGAATCGAGAGACTTGCAGGCGGCCGCGCGATTATCCGCGCCCGCCCCACGTATGTCAAAATGGGCATCGTGGTCCTTAACCGAGAGCGGTAGCGACCGGGTCGGCGCTATCCAATGTTCAACTTGAGTGGTGACGCGCGTCACACCCCGTCGCTACCGCTCCGGGTACTGACCTGTCCTGCCACGCGGCCCGTCCGTTGCCGCGCCGCCAGCGGTCAGAGGACACCTGAGCCGATTTGTTTTGCAAACTTCTTACAGACTTTTATTGACTGAAAGCCATGAGCAACACCGAACGCCTCTATTACGCGGACTCGCACCTGATTGAATTCGACGCGCGTGTCGTGCGCCTGACCGAAACGGAAGACGGACGACGGGCCGTCCTGCTCGACCGCACGGCCTTTTATCCGACCGGAGGCGGCCAGCCGACCGACACCGGGATGATTGACACGGCGCGCGTCGTCGAGTGTGTCGATCTCGAAGACAAAGGTGTGCTCCACGTCTTCGAGGGCGAGTTGCCGGCGGAAGGCTCCCTCGTTAAAGGTCTGTTGGACTGGCCGCGCCGGCTCGATCACATCCAGCAGCACACGGGCCAGCACATTCTGTCGCAGGCGTTCGCCCGACTCTACGGCGCGCCGACGCGCAGTTTCCGCATGATGTCTGAATCTTCCGAGATCGATCTCGAACTACCCCACCTTTCGGCCGAGCGGATCGAGGGGGCGGTAGACCTCGCCAACCGCATCATCTGGGAAGATCGCGCGCTCCGCATTCATCAAGTGACGCCGGAAGAGGCGGCCGGCCTCCCGCTCCGCAAAGACTCGGCGCGCGAAGGCGAACTGCGCGTCATCGAGATCGAGGGTTTCGACTTCAGCCCCTGCGGCGGCACGCACGCGCAACGCGCGGGCGAGGTCGGCCTCATCGCCGTGCGCTCTTGGGAACGCGCCAAGAGCATGACGCGCGTCGAGTTCGTCGCCGGTGGCCGCGCCCTTGACGATTATCGCCGCGCCAACCGCACATCGCGCGCCGTCGCCGCACACTTCAGCGCCGGCCGCGACGAGACGCCCGCATTGGTCGAACGCCTGCTGGAAGAAAACAAGAACCTCGCCCGCCGCGCCCGCACGCTCGAACAACTCGCGGCGCGCGTCGAGGCCGAAGAGGCGCTCGCCGGAGCGCGGGAAATTGGTCCCCTGCGTCTCGTCACCCGCGTGCTGGATGGGCGCGACGCGGAATCGCTGAAGCGTTTCGCGCTGGCCGTCGTCGCGCACCCGCGCACGGTCGCGCTGCTCGGTTCGCCCGACGATGGGACGGCGCGGCTCGTGTTCGCGCGCTCGGCCGACGCTTCGGGAGACATGAACGCGCTGATGCGCGCGGCTAGCGCCCACCTCGGCGGGCGCGGTGGAGGCCGCCCCGACATGGCGCAGGGCGGCGGGCCGCAGGTCGAGAAACTGGAAGAGGTGTTGGCGACAGCCGCGCGGAGTTACGAAGTGACAACTTAAATGCTCCACGAACTCACACGAAATTCGCTGTTGTTGTTTCGTGCTGTTTCGTGTGCGTTCGTGGATGAAGGCTTTCCTTCCGTCCCAATGTTGTCAGTTTCAATTTAGAGCGATGCTGGAATGAGTGTATGGGTTAGAGCACACCATCAGTGTAGGTGACAACTCGCCGCTGTTATCTCACGCGGAAGGGGCCGGACAACTCGGTGTCCGACCCCTTTTGTTGTGAACGTCTTGTGCGTCTAAGCCGGCGGCGTCTTATCGCCCGGCAGGCTGCCGACCGACACGGGGCTCGGCTTGCCTTCGAGGAAGGGGCTGATCAGTTCGGCCAGACGTTTTTCTTCCGTCTCGCGGCGCAGCGCGAAATCGACCGACTGGCGGTTGGCCTCGGCGATCTCGCCGCGCAACGCTTCCATCTCAGCCTGCTTGAGCTTCAAATACTCTTCGGCCTCGCGCGTCAGTTCCTGAATGCGCGTGGTCGCGCGCCCCTCCGTGGCGTGGACGGCTACCGCGAACTGGCCTTGGGG
>JBOGOY010000533.1:0-3953 GCA_050748185.1 Pyrinomonadaceae bacterium | reverse complement strand
GGCGCTCGAACACCTCTGCCACCTGCGCGACCTCGAACGCGAGGGCTATGCCGAACGCATCCGCAGGTTGTTAGTCGAAACCGATCCGTTCCTGCCAGACGTGGACGGCGATCGACTGGCGAAAGAGCGCGATTACAACCGGCAGGACTTCGCGCGGGCACATGCGGGTTTTGCCGGCGCGCGGGCCGCGAACGTGGCTGCGCTTAACGTGCTTTCGCCGGAGCAACTCGGACGCGCCGGGACTCTGGAAGGCGTCGGACCCGTCACGCTCGGGCGTCTGCTTGAGTTGATGCGGGACCACGACGACGCGCACCGGCGCGAACTGCGCGATCTCGGCCGACGGTTGGACGAAGGCATCGGCGCAGGACACGACGGATGAGGAACCTTAAATGCTGAAACTCTCTTTACTGCTATTGCTCGCGTGGGCGGGCGCGGGCGTCGCGGCGGCCCAAGCCGGCGAAACCTACACGCCGAAGCAGGGCACGCCCGAGCGTAAAGCGATCCTCGACGCCGTGCGTCAAAAGCTGGACATCAACAGCCAATTCTCGGTCGATCACATGAAAGTCAACGGCGATTGGGCCTACTTTCGTGGCACCGAAGTTTTCTTCGACGGCGGCGAGCGGCAAGAGACGGATCTCGGCGTCGCCGTGCTGCTCGAACGACGCGGGACGGGCGGGCGGGAGACGTGGATGATCGCGGAGATGTGGACTCTGCCGACCGAAAGTGAGAGTCCCTTCAAGCAGTTCGTTGCGCGCGTCCGCCGCCGGCAGAAGGCGGGCAAGATTCCGGCCGACATCTTCCCGCCGGAGATGTGAATCAGCAGTAGCCAGTAGTCAGTAGCCAGTAGTCAGTAGTTGCCTTTACTTCTCAAACGTGGCGGAACTGCCGCGCGACACATAATACTGGGAGGACGCCCGAAAGATGACATCTGAACCGAGTGAGGAGACGCCCGAACTGGGAGCGGAGACAGGGGACCAGACTAGCTCACTTCCGGCAGTAGAGCCGGCGCGTGAGGTCGAGGTCGCGCCGACTCTGGGATTGCCGCAACAAATATCCATGGAACCGCTGCCGGACCAGAGGCCGGTAGCGCCGCCGCATCAGACAGTCGTGACCGAGAACACGCGCCTGACGCGAAGCCTCGGCGCGGTGTTGCTGTGGCTGGTCGCGTTACAATTCTTCTCGGCGCTGCTGTTCTTCGGCCTGTGCGTCAACTGGGAGATGCCGGCGTGGCTGCCCTACAGTTTCGTGCGCGCGGTGCATTTCTTCGTCGGTTTCCTGCTGATTCCGTTGGTGTTGCTGAAACTGGGGACGACGAGTTGGAAGGCCGTGGGCTACTACCTCGGCCGCTCGCCCTACAAGCAGGAAGGGCCGCCGCGTTGGTATAACCGGCTGCTGTCGCCGCTGTTGGGCATGCTGTTCGTCATCACGACATGGAGCGGCGTCGCGATGTGGGGCTCTTGGGAATACCTGTTTCCGCTCCCCTTCATCTACCACGACTACGCGGTCGTCTCGTGGCACCTGTGGTCTTCGATCTTCCTCGTCGCGGTAACGCTGTTTCACATCGTCGCGCACTTCCGCGAGAGCTTTCGCGGCCGGGCGCGAAAGCTGCGTGAGGATCGCGCGAACCCGGAGCCGCAGGGGGCCGTGTTGTCGCGGCGGGCGGTGGTGTGGGGCACTTTGGGCGCGGGAGTGGCGCTTGCGCTGAGCGCGGCGCAGTGGCCGTGGCCGCGCCTGTCTTGGCTCTCGAAACATCACGACGGGCCGGGGCCGCTCGACTATCCGGTGGTGAGTTACTTCGGCGGGGGGACCAAAGTTGACGCGGGCAAGTGGCGTTTGAAGATCGAAGGCGCGGTGGCGCGGCCTTTGGAATTGAGTTACGAGCAACTGCTGCGACTGCCGAGCGTCGAAGTCGCGCTGCCGCTGCAATGCGTGCAGGGTTGGCGGATCGATCGGGTCTGGCGCGGCGTGCCGCTTAAGGCGCTGTACGAGATGGCCGGGGGACGCGAAGGATTCAGCAGCGTCTACGTCCACTCGGTCTCGGGCTACCACTGGACCAACCACGCGGCGCAGCACCTGCGCGACGGCGCGCTGCTCGTGACGCACGTCGGCGGCGTCGCGCTCTCGGACGATCACGGCTTTCCAGCGCGCGTTTTGCTGCCGGGCCTGCCCGGCCAGAACTGCCCGAAGTGGGTGGATCGCTTGGAGGTGCGGATGGAAGACGCGCCGACATATTACGACTCGAACTTTTATTCAAACTACAGCCCGGTCGGCCCGCTGACCGAACCGACCTACGAATACCTCGCGCCGGGCAGCGCGGGCTACAAAAAAGGTTGACGGAACCGGCCCGGCCGGACATCCTGCATTCATCATGGGTGACGCAGCAGCACAACTGATCCTGAACGCCACGGAGGTGCGCGTCGTCGGCTCGCTCATCGAGAAGCAGGTGACGACGCCCGAGTATTACCCGCTGACCTTGAACGCGCTTTTGCACGCTTGTAACCAGATTTCCAACCGCGATCCGGTCGTCGCCTACGATGAGAAAACGGTCGCGTGGGCGCTCGAATCTTTGCGCGACAAGAAACTGGTGCGCGAGGTAAATACGGCGGACGGCCGCGTGCCGAAATACCGACACGTCCTCGACGAGCACTTAGGCCTCAAGTCGGCGGCGATGGCCGTGATGTGCGTGCTGATGCTGCGCGGCGCGCAGACGGTCGGCGAAATCCGCGGCCGCGCCGAACGGCTCTACCCGTTCTCGGCCCTCTCATTCGTCGAGACGACGCTCGAAGATTTAATGAACCGGGAGCCCCCGCTCGTCTTCAAACTCCCGCGCCAGACGGGGCAGAAAGAAGCGCGTTTCGCGCACCTGCTCGCGGGCGAAGTGAAACTCGAAGACCTGCCGCTCACAGCCTCAACGTCCACCGCCACGCCGCGCGTCGGGCCGGCCATCGCCGAGGTGCGCGCCGAGAACGAGCGCGTGTCAAAGTTGGAGGGCGAAGTCGTCGACTTGCGGCAGGAGTTGGCCGAGTTGCGACGTCAGTTTGAAGAGTTCAAGCGGCAGTTCGACTGAAATTTCTCTACCTATCAAGATGAACAATGGGCATAGAACAAAGGCGCAGTAAGCGCGTCGCTTACCCGCTCGAAGTTTACTTAAACACCGCTTCCGGTGGACGTTTGGTCAGGCTCGAAAACATCAGCATGGGGGGCTGTCTCATCAGAGCTATCGGACTGCCGCCCCCCGGCGGGACCGTCATGCTTGAAGTGAGGATGCCCGGAGGGCGTTGGATCAATCTGCAAGGTTTTGTGGTGCGGCAGGTCGAGCCCAACGGGGCCGGCATCTCTTTCGTCTCGCCGACCGAGACGGAACTGGCTCTGCTCGACGAGGTGGTTAACATCCTGAGCCGCGGCAGGGAGGCTTGAAGAGATATTGCACTGATGGACGTTGAAACGATTCGGCGGTTTTGCCTCTCGCTGCCGCACGCGACCGAGGGCGTGCAATGGGACAACGATCTGCTGTTCCGCGTGGGCGGCAAGATCTTCGCCGTTGTGAGCCTCGACCGCGCGCCGAACCGTTTGTCGTTCAAATGCGCGCCGGAGAAGTTCGCGGAACTGTGCGAGCAGGACGGCATCACGCCTGCGCCCTACATGGCGCGTCACTACTGGGTCACGCTGGAGCGCCCGGACGCGCTCGCGGCGTCGGAGACAAAAGCGCTCGTCAGAAATTCTTACGAGATGGTCTGGGCGAAACTAACAAACAAGGCGCGGGCGGAACTCGAAGGCAGATGAGGCGACAGGAAAGCGCACCCGGCATCCGGGTCGGCCAATCGGAGATTGACGGGCGCGGCTGTTTCGCGACCGTAGAGTTCCGCAAGGGCCGCAAAATCGTCGAGTTGACGGGCGAAATGGTTTCGCGGCGAGAGGCGGCGCGACGGATGCGCGGCCGCAAGCGTCTGCAC
>JBOGOY010000532.1:0-3954 GCA_050748185.1 Pyrinomonadaceae bacterium | reverse complement strand
GTTTCAGTCACCTACGCTTACCTCGGCGACTACAGCCACCCGAACCTGAACAAGCGCTTCCACCGCCTGCAGGAGTCGAACTACCACCAGTTCCTCGTCAGCAAGAGACTCGGCAAGCGCGCCGTCGTCTCGGCCGACTACACTTTCCACGCCGGCGTCGAGACAATCCGCGAGGGCGTCAAGATCGACACCCGGAAACTGCGTTTTGTGGATTCGCTGCGCTTTGAAGCCTACCAGCGTGCGGATGTGCGGCCCGACTTCGGCTTCGCGGTCGGCGCGGAGAAGAAACTGCGAGACAATCTGACAGTTGGCGGCGGGTTTGCGCGCATCGACAGCGCTTACCACAATCTCAACGCCGACCGTTTCGGTCGCGGCCAGCGGGCCTATGCGAGCGCGACCTACGCAATCACGCCGGAGTTGAGCGCCTCCGCCTTCTTCACCCGCGCCTTCGCCAACGACTTTACCGTACCGAACCGCACGCGCGTCGATGCTGTCTTCAGCTACAACTTCCTGAAGACGCTTCAGCGCGCCGGACTCTTTTAAGCCAGCGCCGCTGGGCGGTGACGGCATAGAGAAGCTGAAAATTTTAAGCCCCACGCGAGTCGGCCGACTCGCGTGGGGTTTTTTCTCTGCCGGGCGAAAGCTCAATTCGTCGTCGCACCCCTCATTCGTCATTGCGCGCAGATTCTTATTGTGCCGCTCGCAGACTGGTGCTAAAGTGCGCGCCCGTTCCCCGCGGTGAACGTTTGCGCGGCGCTCGCCTCCACTCACCAGAACGTCTGGCGCGCGCCGTTCTTCCTTGTCCTCGCCGAAGCCCGATTAACACCGCCGCGCGCCGCCTGCCAGCCTCAAACTGTCGCAGCGCAGCGGCCATGTTTAAACGCTCTCAGTTTTTCAGCGCGGCGACCTCACCTTAGTCAGCCGCGCCCGGAGACGCCTCATGCCGACACCTTCCTCACACACTTGCGGATCTTTCTGTTGTCGTCTTGTACTCGCCGCAACCTCGGCGCTCTTCCTATTGGTCCCCTACGCGCCGGCCCAAGACCTCGACGACGCGACGCTCGGCGGCCGTGTCAGAGACACTCAAGGCGCGTTCGTTCCTGCCGCCGTCGTGACTGCGATCAACTTGTCCACGGGATTCGCGCGCGTCGCGCGGGCCGACGCCGAAGGGCGCTATCGCTTTATCGAACTCGCGCCGGGCGGCTATCGCGTGCGCGCCGAAGCGCCGGGTTTCGCCGCGGCGGAGATCACAGAGATTGCGCTGCCCGCAGGTCGTAACGCGACCTACGATTTCGCGCTGCGACCCGCCGGCCCCGCCGAAGAGCAACTGGTGTTGGGCGGTAACGACGCGGCCGGCGGCGTGCCCGCGTTGGACACGACACGGACGGTGGTCGGCGGCACGCTGACGCGCGCGGAGATCGAATCGCTGCCCATCCCGTCGCGCGCGCCGCTCGATCTCGTCTTCACGCTCGGAGGCGTGACGGAAGAGCCGCTCTCGACGCGCGACCTCGCCGAGGAGCGCGGTCGCAACCCTGCGCGCACACCCGAAGAGGCCGGCGCGTTCGCGCTCGCGGGCGGCGCGGCCTACTCGAACAACGTCACGATCGACGGGCTCGACAACAACGACGACCGCGGCGCGCGCGAACGTTTTCAGCCTCCGCTCGACTCGATCGCCGAAGTGCAGGTCGTGACCAATCAGTTCTCCGCCGAGTACGGGCGCGCCTCCGGCGGGCGCATCAACCTATTGACCCGTTCGGGGACCAGAGACTTCCACGGCCGCGCCTCCTACTTCTTCCGGGACGAGGCGTTAGACGCCAACAGCCACTTTAACAACGCGCGCGGACTCGGCCGGCTGCCGCTCCAGCAACACACGCCCGGCTTCACCTTGAGCGGGCCGCTTACGCCCGCGTCGGCGGGAAGGGGAGCGACCGGCGACAGGGCCGGCGACGCGCGCCGTCGCACTCTCTTCTTCGTCGCTTACGAGTACGACACGACGCTCGACTCGACGCTCATCGATACGCTGCTTCCCGTCGCGCAAAATTCGCTATTCCCGCTCCCGTCGCCGACGGCGCTCGCGGGCCGTCGCTTCGAGGCGTCGGCCACGCATCCGAACGCGCCGGCGGAACTGGCCCCCTACGTCGCGCGCGTCTCGACGCCGGCGCGCGGCCACGCCCTGACGGCGCGTGTGGATCATTCGTTCGGCGACGCGCACAACGCGACCCTGCTGTATCAGGCGGGGCGCACGCGCAACCTGCGCCAGTTCGCCGGCGGCTCGCGTCTCGCGGAATCTCTGCAAGGGCGGACGCGCCACACCGATGCGCTCGCCCTGACGAGCAATTACGTCTTCGCGCCGCGCGCCGTCAACCAGTTGCGCCTTCAAGTTTCGCGCCTCACGCCGGCCCTGAAGGCGCAGGTTTCGGGCGGTCCCGTCGTGCTTATACAGATCGACGATCCGTTCGGAGGCGGCGCGGCCGATCCATTTGACCGTTCGGGGACGCTCGTCGCCGGCTCGTCCAACGCGGGCGCCAGCGACCGTCGCGAGATGCGCTGGCAGTTGCAGGACGCGCTCTCCGTGCTGCGCGGCGCGCACACTTTGAAAGCGGGATTCGATCTCCAGCACGTCCGCTCAACTTTCGTCGATCTGACGGACGCGACCGGGACGTACACCTTTACCAGTGCGGGCGACTTTCTGGCCGGCGCGCCCGCGCGCTTTCGCCAGCGCTTCAACACCGAGTCGGCGCAGCGGAATTTCTACGCCGGCTTTTTCGCGCAGCAAGAATGGCGCGCGCACACGCGCCTCACCGTCACCCTCGGCGCGCGTTACGAGCGCGAGACGATCGTAGCGGACACCAACAACTGGTCCCCGCGTGTGGGCGTCGCCTACGATCCGTTCGGGTCGGGCCGGACGGTGCTGCGCTTCGGCGCGGGCGTCTTCTACAACCGGGCGCTCCTGCGAACCGTGGATGATTTTTCGCTTGGCCGGTCGCGCCTCGTCTTCGACACTAACGCTCTGCGCGATGCTGCCACCAGAAGAGTGTTGACCGACGCGCAGCGGCGCGCCTTCATCGCCGCCAACCTGAGTTTCCCCGTATCCCTCGCGGCCGGCTCCGCGCTGGTCCAGCAATTTGGCGCGGCGCAGACCGACTTTACGCGGAGGCTCGATCCGGCCTTACGCATCCCGGAAAGTTATCAACTCAACGCCGGCTTCGAGCGCGAACTCGGTGCGGCCTTCGTCTTCGAGGCCAACTACACCTATAACCGCTCGGCGCGCCTGTGGCGTGAGTTCAACGCCAACGCTCCGCGCCTGCCCGCCGGTTTCAAGAGCTTCGCCGATTACCTGCTTTCGCGCGACTTCGCCAACTTGCGCGACGCGGCGGGGACCAGACCACTCTACGACGCCTCGGCCGCCGGCGAACTCGTCCGCTTCTCGCTCGCTCCACACGACGCGGCCAACCCCGACGCGATCGCGCGACTGGTCGAATTTGGCGTGCCCGTGACTCTCTTCAATCTCAACAGCGTCGGCTCGACGACGGCGCTCAACGCCGCCCGCGCCGCACTTGACGACTTACGTCCCGATCCCACGCGCGGCGAGGTGGAGCAACTCGTGTCCGCCGGTAACAGCTTCTATCATGGATTGACACTCGAACTTCGCCGCCGCTTCGCGCCGTTCGCGGGCGGCGGGGCGGGCCTCAGCCTGCGCGCGGCCTACACCTTGTCTCGCCTCATTGATGATGGCGTGGTGAACACTTCCGACGCGCTGCGGCCCGGCGACTTCCGCGCCGAGCGCGCTCGGAGTCTGCTCGACCGACGCCACCGCTTCGTCGTCTCCGGCGTCTTCGATCTGCCGCGCCTGCTGGGCCGCCTGCGCCTCGCGCCCGTCTTCCGCCTCGGCTCCGGCGCGCCGTTCAACATTTCCCTCGGCGGGGTCGATCGCAACTTGGATGATGTCAGTAA
>JBOGOY010000531.1:0-3955 GCA_050748185.1 Pyrinomonadaceae bacterium | reverse complement strand
TTTATGAATTGATGCTACTGACACGCTACCGGCCGTCAAATCTGGATTCTAATCTCACGCGGATACCGTGTTTCGGCCGGAGCGTGATGCGCGGGTGCGGGATGACGGGGTGGATGGGGACCAGACGCATCCGCCAGCGGCGCGCGATCGAGGCGACGAGCAGCACGCCCTCCATCCACGCGAAGCCCTCGCCGACGCAGCGGCGCGGGCCGCCGCCGAACGGGAAGTAGGCGTAAGGCGGGCGCGACTCCTTCGCCTCGGGGGTCCAACGCTCGGGATCGAAGCGCAGCGGGTCCGGGTAGAAGCGCGCATCGCGGTGCACGACGAACTGGCTGATCAAAACGAGCGAGCCGGGGGGGACCAGATATTCGCCTGCCCTGAAATCCTTGAGCGCCAGCCGCCCGACGGTCCACGCCGGCGGATACAAACGCATCGACTCTGACAGGACCATCTCGGTGTAACGCAGGCGCGGTAGGTCTTCGACCGCGGGCGGGCGGCGGCCACCACCCTCTAACACCGCGTCGAGTTCCGCGTGCAGTTTCGCTTCGACTTCCGGATTTTGCGCCAGCAGATACCACGTCCACGCGAGCGCGTTGGCGGTCGTCTCGTGGCCGGCGAGAAAGATGGTCATCACTTCGTCGCGCAGTTGTTCGTCGGACATCCCCCGCCCGTCACCCTCTTCGTCCTGCGCCAGCAGTAGCATCGAGAGCAGGTCGCCTCGATCGCCGCCGCCCCGCCGTCGTTCTTCGATGATGCGGTAGATGACGGCGTCGAGCCGCGCCCGCGCCCGCCGGAACCGGTGCATCTGCGGCAGCGGGAGCTTTTCAAGGTATTCCGAATAAGGCAGCAGGAGCATCTGGAACAGTTCCATGATGTCGGTCAGTGCCTCGCCCACTTCGTCGGCCTCGGATTCCACGTCGGTGTCGAACAAAGTCTTCCCGACGATGGCGAGCGTCAGGCGCATCATCTCGTGCGCGATGTCAACTTCGGCGCCGGGCTGCCAGCGCGCGGCGCACCGCTCGGCGTAATCGACCATCACCGCGCCGTAAGATTCGACGCGCTTGCGTTGAAAGGCCGGTTGCGCGAGCCGTCGCTGCCGCCGGTGGTGCTCGCCCTCGCTCGTCAGCAATCCCTCGCCGAGCAATCGTTTGGCGCGCTGCAACGCGCGGCCTTTCATGAAAGCGTCCTGATGCGTGACCAGCGCGTCGCGGACGAGGTTCGGATGGTTGAGCGTGAAGACCTGCTGCGGCCCGATGTAAAACTGCGCCACGTCGCCGTAGTCGCGCGCGAGCCGCGTCAGAAAACTCAACGGATCGCGACGGAAAGCGAGGTAATCCAGCAGCCGCGCGCCGGGAAGCGAGCGGCGCGGGCCGGGCGCTGTTAATGTGTGAGACACGTCGGGGAACTCCGTTTCAGTCTAAATCGAAACCCACAAGATTGGGATCGAGAGATCAATTACGAAGGGCACGAAGACATGACAATGAGTGGGCGGATCGCGCGGCCCTCGTCCTCGCTTCGTGCTCTTCGTGCCCTTCGTGTTTAACCATCGGCGTTCGATGGTGGCATACCTCGATTTAGGTCAGTGGGTGGCTTCGTCGCCGGTTAACGGCCCGTCCTGTGGCTCTGTTATTATACGCCAGCATACCAGCGGGCCGGAAAAGCGGCGTGCTTTCGCGGCCCCGATCCGGCATTTCCTTCAGTTTCCAAGCGGGAGGCGGTTTGTCCTTAGAGTTTGCGGTCCAGTACCCGTGCCCTTTGCGCGCACGCTACCCCGAAGAGCACCTGCGCGCGTGGGGGCGTCTGAGCAACATTCACACGCGCGTGACGACGGGCGAGGCGCTCCCTCCCTCTGAAGAGAAGATGCGCTTTGTCGAACGCGCCGGCGCTGAACTCGACCGGATGCGCGAGGAGACGCACATCTGCGAGACGTGTCCGGCGCACCTGCCGCGAGAGGCAGCGGGCGAGGGCGAACGGGTCGGCTGCCTCGGCCGGATCAACTATCCGATCGAGGCGCAGTTTGAGAAGTTTGTCGCCGACCGCACGCAACTCGCGCTCGACACCGTCGCGCCCGACGACCAACCGCGCCTGCTACGAATCCTCGTTGACGCCGACACGCCCTTCGACGGCGAGGGGACCAAGTCGCTCCGCCAAGTGACGACGCCGCAGAACCTTCGCTTTTTCGAGCTGCGCCTCCCGATCCGGTTGACGCGCGAGGCCGTGCATCTCACCACCGACCACGTCTTCGACGCGCTCTCCGGCTTCACCGCGCAAGACGCGAAAGCCACCACCTACGCCCGCGAACTTCCCTGCGCCGCCGCGCCCGACTACTACGACTTCCTCGACCTGCTGTTGCGCCACGATCTCACCGCCTCAGAACACGAACGACTCCACCGCCGCAGCAAAAACTACAAACAGTTTCTCCGCCTGCTCGCCGCCCTCGAACGCGCCGAGGCGTTGCGGACGCGCGTCCTCCTCGACTGAGGAGACGATAGACGATGAACGGTGAGCGTCGTCGGGTGGCGAGCGACGACGAAGGCGGTTTCGCTGTCTCCAACCACCGTCCACCGTCCATCGGCTGTGATCTGCTACTTAGCTTGCTCGTCCAACGCTTTGAGCGCGTCGAGCAGGAGGCTGGTGTTGCTGGGGACGTTGAGGGTGATGGGGTAGGGACGCGCGGCCTTCTCGAAGTTGAAGAGGCCGACGGCGCTTTCGACCGCGCGGCAAATGACGTTCATCGGCTCCGCGTGCGGGTGGCTGCTCTGCGCGCCGACGATCTGGCCCTCGCTGAAGAGGACGCGGCCTTGCCAATCGGGGCGCATAACATGGAGGGCACCGGTCAGGCGCGAGTTTTCGATGACCTGCACGACATCAAAGACGCTGATCACGGAAAGATCGCCGGCGAAGGTCGCGGGCGGCGGTGCGGGCGGCGTGACGGTGGGGGCTGCGACCTGAGGCTGAGGCGGCCCGCCTCCCGCATGGTGGTGGTGCTGCTGCTGGCGCGCGCGGCGGATGGCTTCGAGGCCCGTGGTAATCGAAATGCGCGGATCGTGCTGGCGGGCTTCGAGCAGGCGCTCGTGCGCGGCCTCGTAGTCGTCGCGCGCGAGGTAGAGGTTGACGAGGGCGAGACACTGGCGCGCGGCCTCGTCGGGCCGCTTACCGGCCGCCGCCACTTCGCGCAGTTTTTCGCGCAGGCGGATCGAGTGGCGGTAGCTCTTCACGGCCCCTGCCAGCCGGTCGAGCGCACGCCCGTAGGCGTTGTACTTGAGGAACAACTCGACATCGAGCAACGCCGATTCCACGTCCTCGTGATTGCCCCTGTCTGTGTGCGACTCTCCCATAGCCTACAGCCTCAAACGTCTGGTCCCCACCCGGCCTATAGTATATCGGCAACCGGGACGTTTGCATCAGGAAATCTGATGGGCGTAGCTCCGTGAGAGGCGTTGAGCGGGCAGATTACCGCAGAGGCGCAGAGCCAATAGTGTCCCTCCGCGCTCCTCCACGTCATCTCTGCGCCTTGCGGTGAATCAAACGCGCCAAACCTTCAACTCAGAAATCCACTCTCAACCCTAACCGCACCCCGCGCGGGCGCAGCGTGCGCGTCGGGACGAGGAAGGTGTCTTCGAAGGCCCGGCGCTGCGCGGCGGTAGCGCCGGGCCGAAGCGCGTTAAAGTTGATGAATTCAGCGCCGAAGCTGAAGACCGTCTTGTTCAGCACGTTGTAGACCTCAACCGACGGGCGCAGCTTCACGCGCTCGCCGAAGCGGAACTCGCGCGTAGCTGAGAGGTCGAAGGCGAAGAGTTGGGGACCAGTGCCGGCGTTGCGCGGCAGGTCGCCGGACTCGCCGACGAGCGGGAGGGTCAGGGCGTCGAGCAGACCTGCGGGGAGCGGCGTGCCCGGCCGGCGGGCGCGCAAAGCCCGTGAGTCGCCGGCGAACGAGGGGCGGTCATTACTGACA
>JBOGOY010000530.1:0-3971 GCA_050748185.1 Pyrinomonadaceae bacterium | reverse complement strand
ACGCGGCCCACCGCATCGTGTGCCTCGCGAAACGGCACGCCGCGGCGCGCGAGGTAGTCGGCCAACTCGGTCGCGTTCATGTAGCCGCGCGTGGCCGCCACACGGGCGCGGTCTTCGCGCAAACGGACGTTTCTGAGCACGGTCGCCGTCACTTCAAGCGCGGCGCGCGTCGTGTCGGCCGCGTCAAAAACAGCTTCTTTGTCCTCCTGCATGTCCTTGTTATAGGCGAGCGGCAGACCTTTCAGCATCGAGAGCAGCGCCAACGTGTGGCCGAAGACGCGCCCCGCCTTGCCGCGCACCAGTTCCATCGCGTCCGGGTTTTTCTTCTGCGGCATCAGGCTCGACCCGGTCGAGATCGCGTCGCTCAGTTCGATGAACCCGAACTCGGTCGTGGCGTAGAGGATGACATCTTCGGCGAGGCGCGAGAGGTGAACCATGACGAGTGAGCACGCGGCGGTGAACTCGACGCAGAAATCGCGATCACTCACAGCATCCAGACTATTCTTCGTCACGCCCTCAAAGCCGAGCGTGCGTGCTAAGCTCTCGCGATCGATTGGATAACTGGTCCCCACCAGCGCCGCCGCGCCGAGCGGCAACACGTTGACGCGCCGCCGCGCATCCAGCAAACGCTCGCGGTCGCGCGCCAGCATCTCGAAATAGGCGAGACACCAATGCGCCCACAATACCGGCTGCGCGCGTTGTAAATGCGTGTAGCCGGGCAACACCGCGCCCGCGTGCGCCGCGGCAAGATCAAGCAACGCCGCTTGCGTCCCACGAGCGCTGACTATCAGCCGGTCGATCTCTTCGCGCAGCCAGAGACGAAACGCGGTCGCCACTTGATCGTTGCGGCTGCGTCCCGTGTGGAGCTTGCGTCCCGCATCGCCGGCGAGCGCGACGAGTTCGGATTCGATGAACGAATGCACATCTTCCGCTATCGCCGCGTCGAAGTACGTATCAATTTCAGCCGCACGCTCAAGCATCTGTCGGAGGCCGTCCGCAATCCGCCGCGCTTCTTCATCGGTCAAAACGTTGGCGGCGCGTAGGCCCTCAGCGTGCGCGAGGCTAGCGCGCACGTCTGCCGCGAACAGCCGCCGGTCAAAGCCGAAAGAACGGTTGAAGGTCACGAAGCCCGGATCGGCCTCGCCGGTGAACCGCCCGCCCCAGAGGTTTTTATTCTCGCTCATGATATTTACCTGTCAGACAAGATGCCTCACGCAAAGACGCAAAGCGCGCCAAGCAGAGCGCGCATGAATTCGTCAGCGGAGGGCGCTGAGACCCTCTCTTGGGCGCCTTTTGCGCCTTTGCGTGAGGCGCTGTTCTCTGCCGCTGTTGCTCAGCGCTCACCCCGCCCCTGTCTGCGCGGACGGCGTACCAACTCGCCGCCGCAGTTCGGGCAGACGCGCCGCATCCCCTCGGCGCAGGCCGCGCAGAAGGTGCATTCGTAACTGCACATGAACGCCTCGCCGTCGGCGGTCAACCCTGCTCCGCACTTCTCGCACGCGCCACGCATCTCCAGAGCCATCGCTGTCCCCTCCTGAAAAAAAAATTGTGTCGTTGTCCTCGCAAGAGTTGAGCGGGTGCAACAATCGTGCTAGTTTATGCATCTATGCACTATCTATGCAAGTTAATTGCATAAACTAAGATGGTTGAAAAAGAAAAAAGGCAGCACAAAATTCTGAGCCTCATCCGGGCGAAGCCAATCGGCACGCAAGGCGAATTGGCGGCGCACCTCGACCGCGCCGGGTTCGCGGCGACGCAGTCGGGTGTCTCGCGCGATCTGTTGGAACTCGGGATCGTCAAGCGGCGCGGGCGCTACGTCGAGCCACGGGCAGTGGTCGCCGCCAATGGCATGGGGGCGCGGGGGCTGGTCGGGTTGGAGCCGGCGGGCGACGCCTTGTTGGTCGCGCGGTGCGAGCCGGGGCTCGCGTCAGCGGTGGCGGTCGAGATCGATCGGGCCGCGCTGCCAGAAATTGTCGGGACGCTCGCCGGCGAGGACACGGTCTTCGTCGCCGTCCGCGAGCGCCGGCAGCAGCGCGCGGCGATCAAAAAGATTTGGGAACTTTTCGGGTAAAAGAGAAGGGGCGAGATGACGCAGATGAAGAAAATCGTGCTGGCATATTCGGGCGGGCTGGACACGTCGGTGATGCTCAGGTGGCTGAAGGAGAGCTACGGCTGCGAGGTCGTGTGCTACTGCGCGGACGTGGGGCAGGGCGATGAACTGACCGGGCTCGACGAGAAGGCGAAGGCGACGGGCGCCTCAAAGCTCTACGTCGAAGATTTGCGCGAAGAGTTCGTCCGCAATTTCGTCTGGCCGGCGGTGAAGGCCAACGCCGTCTACGAGGGCGTGTACCTGTTGGGGACCAGTCTCGCGCGCCCCGTGATCGCGGAGCGGCAGATCGAGATCGCGCGCCAAGAGGGCGCGGACGCGGTGGCGCACGGAGCGACCGGCAAGGGCAATGATCAGGTGCGCTTCGAGTTGACCTATTATGCATTGCAGCCGGACATCCGTGTCATCGCGCCGTGGCGCGAGTGGGAGTTCAAGGGCCGTTTGGACCTGATCGCCTACTCCGAGCGGCACGGCATCCCGGTGACGGCGACGGCCGAGAAGCCTTATTCGACCGATCGGAATCTGATGCACGTCTCTTACGAGGGCGGCATCCTCGAAGACCCTTGGACCGAACCGCCGGCCGACATCTTCCAGATGACGAAAGCGCCGGAGGCGGCGCGGGCCGAGGCCGAGTATGTCGTCGTCGGCTTCGAGCAGGGCGTGCCGGTCAGCATCAACGGCGAGCCGCTCGGCGCGGTCGAGTTGCTGATGCGTTTGAATCAACTCGGCGGCGAGCACGGCGTCGGGCGCGTCGATCTGGTCGAGAACCGCTTCGTCGGGATGAAGTCACGCGGCGTGTATGAGACGCCGGGCGTGACGATCTTGCAGGCGGCGCACCGCGCGCTCGAATCGATCACGATGGACCGCGAGGTGATGCGCCTGCGCGACTCTCTGAGTTTGAAGTTTGCCGAGATGATCTACTACGGCTTCTGGTTCGCGCCCGAGTCTGAGTTGATGCGGAAAATGATCGACGAGACACAACAAGACGTGACCGGCGAGGTGCGCGTCAAGCTCTACCGGGGCAACGTGACGGTCGCGGGCCGGCGCGCGCCGCGCTCGCTCTACAGCGAACGGCTGGCGACGTTCGAGGCCGACACCGTGTACAACCAGCGCGACGCCGAGGGCTTCATCAAGTTGAACGCGCTGCGCCTGCGGACGCGGGCACAGATGGAGAAGCGTGAACAGTAAGCAGTGAGCAGGGAGTAGTAAGCAGTGAGCAGTGAACAGTGCGCGGTAGGCCGTGAGCCGCACAGAGTACCGCGAGCGTTAGCGAGCGGGTTTGAGTTTCGTCGGCTGAGGCGTCCGGGCAGGCCTCAAATGTTTGAGGATGGTGGGGAGGGAAGGAAAGATGCAATTGCTGGAAACCACGAATGCATCGAGCGCGGCCGTCTTGGGCGCGGAGGTGTCGGTCGTCGAGGCGGACAAGATCGGATCGGCGACGGTGCGTCTGAATTTGCCGAAGACGTTGGCCGTCGTGCCGTCTTGCGAACGCCCGCGCGCGGGCGATGTCGTGGTCGTGCGCGCGTTGACCGACAGCGCGACGTACAACCAACTCGAACTGCCGACGGGCCGGCTCGCCAAAATCAATCCCGGCGAAGTGTTGGTCGGGGTGCTCGGCAGCCGCCGCGCGCTGAAAGGTTTCGTCGGCGACGTGCCGGAGTCAATCGCGGCGGGGGACCAGTTGCACCTGCTCAACATGGGCGGCGTCATCGGCCGCTGCACCGGCCACCATTCAAGCCTGAGCGACGCGATCCAAGTTGAAGTGATCGGCCTCGTCGCGGACGAGGCGGGGCGCGTGCGGAATATCGCTGATGTGGCGCTGCCTTTGCGCGATACGCTCGGCGAGACAGCGCCGCTAGTGCTC
>JBOGOY010000529.1:0-3979 GCA_050748185.1 Pyrinomonadaceae bacterium | reverse complement strand
GCACAGCGGGCAGGTATTGCTCGGCAACCCGATGCGGGCGCTGCTGTGCGTCGGCGTGGCTTACTTTCTGATCGGTGTGCTGGTCCCCGTCCTCTGGCTGAGTTCGCAGGGCCAACTCGGCGGCTTCACCACGAAGGGCACTCTGACGGCGACCTTTGCCGGCACGCTCGGGGCCATCGGCGCGGTCTGCATCATCTTTGCTTTCAGGTCGGGCGGCCTGCCGACCTATGTTATGCCGCTCGTCTTCGCCGGCGCGCCGGTCGTCAACGTGCTGTTCTCGATGTGGCTCCACCCGCCGAAAACCGCGCCCAATCCACTGCTCTACGTCGGCTTTCTACTGGCGGCCTTCGGTGCCGGGATGGTGCTCTACTTCAAGCCGCAGTCGTAAAAGGTGCGGCGGCCCGATGTACTTCACAGTACCGTGAGCGGTAGCGGCGGGTCTGCGAACACGACACGCTCCGCAGTTGGGCACAATCACCCGCTTGCTACCACTCGCGGCACTGTGTTGCGTGCTAACCCACACCCGTCTGTATTTCTGCCTCCCTACCGCGCCACCGTGAGCTTTTGTTTGAACTGCCCGAAATTCGCGTTCGCCGCGTCCGACGCCAGCACTTCCAACTCAAACTCGCCCGGCGTCTTCAACTCCAACCGTCCCGCGTAGGTGCTCTGCGTGCCGGCGTAGCTGAGCGGAGTCTCCGCGATCATCCGGCCGTCTTTCAACAGCCTCGCCACGATCTGAATTTTGTTCGCGTCCCACGTGCCGCCCGGCTCGGTCGGGCAACCGCAGGTGAGCGTCACGGTCGCGCGCACGTCGAGCGAAGTACCGGTGCGCGCCTCGTCGGCCGGCGGCGACGCGACGAGCGAGACGATCAGGCCGTGAATTTCCAGCAGCACGCCCTCGCCCAGCACGTGCTGACCGGGCATCACCAGCATTTGCTTCGAGACGCGCCGCACGGCCTGCGACGCGCCGAGCGGCCCTTCGGCCGTGATCTCGACGACCGTCGGGCGCGCTAGCGCCAACTCCGCCACAAAGCTCGCCGCGCCCGGCGTGTCATACACGGCCGCCCCGCGTCGCCGCGGTTGCAGCATGATCAGATCGGTGCTGCCCGTCTCGCCCTGCTGCAACCCTTCCGCTAAGATTTTGCCCGTCGCCGCTTCGCGCACCGTGATCCGCGCACCGCCGACTCTGGTCCCAATGACCTTCGCGTCGCGGCTGACGGCGCGAACTAACAACTTCGTCGGCGCACCCTGTTCCTGCGCAGCTCGTTCGCGTTGTGTTTCGGGCGTTTCCGGCGCGCGCGGGTTTTTCTTAGGCAGGGAACCTGCACCAAGCGCCTTAAAGTAATCAGCCGCATCGACCTCATCATAATCAGTCGTCGGTGTGCAGTAGCCCGTTTCAGAATGCTTGGCGAAGACGAAGTACCGGACACCCAACTTGAAAGTAAAACCGCACATGCCATCAGTCTGAGGCGTTCGGATTGTAATTACCGAAAAATCGGTGTTCGCGTCAGCGCGAGAGTCAGCCCAAACCCTCTCAACCTTAAACGTGACAGCGAACATATTGTCGGGGTGGAAGCCTTCGCTTATCTTAATCGGCTCAATCTTAGTCACCGCGCCGAGAAATATGGTGTCGCTGTTATCAATCTTGAGTCGAGCGAGCCGATCTTTACGGTAATCATACGTATATCCGTTGACAGGGACACAAGTACAAGCGATGACCCGCGCTCCGCAGCCGACCAATAGTAAGAAGATGGTGCAGGCTATCTTTAACATATGGTTTCCCCGCTTATTGTTTCAGCCGCTTGAAGTAGATCGCGGGCAGCGTACCTTGTCGGATTTCGAGTGGCCCGTGGCCGACCATCTCCCAGCCGTCTTCGCCGAGTTTGGCGATGGCTTTGGCGGGGCCGCTCCGCTCGGTGGCTTGCTCTTCGACTTCGACGACCTGCGCGCCGTTGTCGCGGAAGTAGGCGACCCAGTAGAGGCCGCCGCGACCGGGGTAGGTGGCTCTTGTCAGTGAACAGTATTCCCACTGCGGAGAGGCCGGCTTACGTCCGCGCTCGGATGGCTGCGCCTGTGCCATCGTCGGCGTCGCGTGGAAAAACCTGTTCGAGACGGCAGCGCCGCCAAGAGCCGAGAGGGCCGCCAAGATGATCGTTGCAGCATTTCTCTTCATCATGAAACTCCTTACCAGCAGCCAACTTGATCCGTTCGGACACGCAAGGCATCTCAGGGCAGTGCCATACGGCATCAATCAGCCGCGGGCCGCGCGCTTGCCGATACAGTAGAGGTGATTCGAGGTGCGGATGAAGATCTGCCCGTCGGAGACGGCGGGCGAACTCAGGCAATATTCGTTCAGGGGGTTTTCCGCCAGTACCTCGAAGGTCGGGCCGGCTTTGAAGACGGTCGTCAGACCCTCCTCGTTGGTGACGTAGAGTTTGCCGTCGGCCAGCACCGGCGAAGACGAATAGGCGGCGGGCTTGACGCGCTGCTGCGCGTAATGTTCTTTGCCTGTCTTCGCGTCGAGGCACCACACGATCCCTTTGTCGTTGACGATGTAGAAATACTTGCCGTCGGTCACGGGACTCGGCACGTCCGGGCCATACTGCGTGGACCACAGCAGGTGCGACTTGGTGATGTCGCCGCGCCCGCCCGCGCGCAACGCGAGCAGCGGCTTGACGCGCGTCGGCGCGTAGATGATGCCGTCGAAGACGATGGGCGACGCGACGATGCGGTAGAAAGGCGCGTTCTCGGGATTCAGGCCGTTGGCGCGCCAGAGTTCCTTACCGGTCGCCGGATCGTGGCCGGTCACGCAGTCGCCGCCGGTGATGACGATTTCCGTCGTCTTGCCGTAACGCAACAGCGCCGGCGTGGTGTAAGCGTCGGGCGACTCCTGAATCGCGGCGGTCGGGCGCTCGGCCCGCCAGACCGTCTTGCCGTTCGCCTTGTTGATGCGGAGAACGTAAGAGGGCTCGTCGGTCTTCATCCCGTGCAAGACCTGCACGTAGAGCGCATCTTGGTGGAGCAAGGGCGAAGAGGCGTAGCCCCACATCAGGCCAAACTGGCCGTAGTCTTTCTGAATGTCGCGCGACCAGAGTTCCTTGCCCTCGAAGTCGAAGGCTTTAAGCACGCCGGTCCCGGTCATCACATAGACGCTGCGGCCATCGGTGACGGGCGAGGGCGAAGACATGTTGTGTTTGCGCGGCTTGAAATTGCCTCCGCCGAGCCGACGCTTCCATAGTGTCGTGCCCTTGACGCGGTCCACGGCCCACAGTTGCAATTCATCGCCATCGGCGACGTTTAAGAACACGCGCCCGCCCCACACGATCGGCGTCGCGCCGCTCACGCCCGGCAGAGGCAGTTTCCAAGCGACGTTCTCCTCTGCCGTCCAGCGCACCGGCAGATTGCGTTCGTCGCTGGCGGCCGCGCCGTTCGCTTGCGGCCCGCGCCACTGCGGCCAGTTGCCGGCGAGCGCGGCGTTGGCGGGAAGGAGTGTGAAAAGGAGTAAAAGAATTTGGGTTCGTCGGCGCATTGCTGTTCCTCCTGAGCAGTGTAATGCCGCATGGTAGATCGTTTACGGCAGTAAGCGGAAGCGTGTCTCACACTTTTGCTGCACATTCTTTTCGCGCCCGAAGTGGGTTATCATCGCGAACAGACTGACCGGGAGGCTATATGAGCGCAGAACCAGACGACAACGACAGCCTGCTCAACTTCATCGCGGCAACCGTCGAGACGATGCGCGATCAGATGGCGACCAAGACCGAGCTCGCATCAATAGCGACCAAGACCGATCTGGCGTCAATGGTGACCAAGTCCGACCTCGCACAAGTCGAAACTCGGCTCGATAGCATCGACGCCAAAATCACTTCTCTACAAGGCGACATAGAGCAGGTGCATCTGCGCCTCGACAACATCGAAAAGACGCTGGCGACGAGGCTCAATCAAATGGAGGCCGAAATCAGCCGCCTCCGCAGCGTCGTCT
>JBOGOY010000528.1:0-3981 GCA_050748185.1 Pyrinomonadaceae bacterium | reverse complement strand
GTTCGAGCACATCACGCGAGCCGGCGGCGTGGTGCAGCCCATCAACGTTCTGCGTCGCGAGGGTGAACGATTCAAAGCGGTCCTGCCATTCAGCGAGCGTCTGGTGTGCCGGATTCGGCCGCAGACTTTCCAGCACGCCACGGCGATAATCGAACCACTCCCACACCGCCGGCAAATCCTGTTGGACCATCCGCGCCGAAGAGATGACGCTGAAGGGTATCCCTTTCCAGACGGCCGCGCTGCCGCCGCCACGGAAGGTCGGCACGCCGCTCTCGGCCGACACGCCCGCGCCCGTCAGCACGAACACGCGGCTCGCACGGCGCAGTCTCTCCCGCACATTTTCCAGCAGCTTCAAGGTCACGTACACGCCCCGCCAAACAAGTGGGTGATGGTAACAGAGCGCGACCGATGAGTGTCAAGCAAGGCTCTCTTACAGGGTTTCTTCAATTCTATGCGTGAACTCTGGATGAAGTGGCGCATTTACCGCCGAGGCGCAGAGATGACGCAGAGAGGCGCAGAGAAAAACAATCTACTCTCTATGGTTCTCCGCGAAACCTCTGTGCCTCCGCGGTGAAGGGGTATAAACCTTGCGCTCTTGCGCGCTTTGGCGCGCGGCGCGGAAGCTGGGTTATACTGGCGGCTTTTCCGAGTGCGGACGTTCCGACTGTGTATGTGGCTGCCACACTTGACGACCGGCAAAGGACTGAAATTCTCTTGGAACTAATCGAGTTGCAAAACGAACTGCGGGAACTGGTGCGTCAGACCGCCGCCGAGAAGTACGGCGTGACGTTGGATAACGTCTCGGCGGAAGTCCCCCCGCGCACGGAATTGGGCGACCTCGCCTTCCCCGTCGCCTTCGAGTTGGCGAAGCGCGTCAAGCAGGCGACAGGCCAGAAGGTGAACCCGCGGCAGATCGCCGAAGAGTTGCGCGCCGCGCTGGAGGCGAGAGAGGGCGTGTCGCGGGTCGAAGTCGCTGGCGCTGGTTACCTCAACGTCTTTTTCGATCGCGCCCGAATGCTCGCCCGGTTAGCGTCCGGACTCGCTGAAACATCAACCGCCGGCGCGCGGGCTGACGGGCATGGCAAGCTGATCGTCGAGCACACCAACATCAACCCGAACAAAGCGGCGCACATCGGCCACCTCCGCAACGCCGTGCTGGGCGATGCGTTCGTGCGCGTCCTGCGCGCGGCGGGCGAGCAGGTCGAGGTGCAGAACTACATCGACAACACCGGCGTGCAGGTCGCCGACGTGGTCGTCGGATTCATTCACATCGAGAAGATGTCGCTCTCGGACGTGCGCCGGCTGGACCAGTCGCTGCCGCCCGAACGCCCCTTCGATTATTACTGCTGGGATCTCTACGCCAGCGTCGGACTCTTCTACCGGCACGGCGACGCCGAAGCGAAGGAAGACCCTGAACGGTTGAAGACCAGAAGCGAAACTCTTCATGCCATCGAAGCGGGCGACAACCCCGTCGCCGAGTTGGCCGAATACGTCGCGATGCGTGTTGTGCAACAACACTTGAAGACGATGGGGCGGCTCGGTATCCGTTACGACGTGTTGCCGCGCGAGTCAGAGATTTTGCACCTACGTTTCTGGGACCGAGCCTTCGAGTTGCTCAAGCAGAAGGGCACGATCAGGTTGGAGACCGAAGGCAAACAGGCCGGCTGCTGGGTGATGCCGCTCGACCTACACACCAGCACTGAAGAGCACGAGGCCGACAAGATCATCGTCCGCTCGAACGGCACGGTCACTTACGCCGGCAAAGACATCGCTTATCAACTTTGGAAACTCGGCCAACTTGGACTTGATTTCCGCTACAAGCCGTTCACGTCCGACCCGGACGGTCACACCGTCTGGGTGACGACCGGGGACCAGATGAAAACTTCGCCCGAAGACGGCAGGCCCGGTTTCGGCAATGGGCGCGTCGTCTATAACGTGATCGACTCGCGGCAGTCGTACACGCAGGATGTGGTGCGGCGCGGCGTCGCGGCGGTCGCACCCGAAGTCGGGGACCAAGCGAGCGTCCACCTCGACTACGAGATGGTGGCTCTCTCACCCCGCGCCTGCGAGGAACTAGGCATCGAGTTGAGCGCCGAAGATCGCGCGCGGCCCTTCATCGAGATGAGCGGGCGGCGCGGCCTCGGCGTCAAGGGCGACGATCTGATCGAGCAACTCATCGCCGGCGCACTGAAAGAGGTCGAGGCACGCCACGCCGCGCTGTCGCCGGCAGAGAAACTTCAGACGGCGCGGACGATTGCCGTCGGCGCGCTTCGCTACTTCCTGTTGAAGTGGACGCGCAGTTCCGTCATCGCTTTCGACTTCGCCGACGCGCTTTCGTTCGAGGGCGAGACCGGCCCTTACTGCCAGTACGCGGCGGTACGCGCCAATTCGATCTTCCGTAAGCTCGACCCTGAAGCGCGCGAACAAGCACAACAGTCGATGAGCCAACTCGGCGCTGACGAAGCGACGGCGCAGCAGGTCCGCGAGATATTCTCCGCCGAGGCGGGCGATGAGTTATGGTCGGTCTTGACGCTGGCGGCCCGGCTGCCGGAGATCGTCCGTCAGTCGGCGAATCAGCAGGAACCGGCGCACTTGGCAAAGTACGCCTTCCAGTTGGCGCGCGCCTTCAACCTCTTCTATCACCGGCACCGGATCATCGCCGAGGAGGACGCCACGCGCCGCGCCCTGCTCATCACCATCGCCGAGCAAGTGCGCCGGCAACTCACCGCCGCGCTCGACACGCTCGGCATCCAAGTGCCCGAACGCATGTAAGACGCGAGCGCACCAGAAGTTTGTCGCATCTTTGACGGCGACCGCACGTAAATCTAAAGTAGCAACAGATCAGTTTTCAGTGGTTCACGAGAACGCATCGGTGCTGAAAACTGGAAACTGAAAACTGAACACTATTCCCGAGGTTTTTTATGCTGATTGTCATGAAGGCGGACGCGACCGAGCGCGAGGTCGAAGATGTCGTCCGCGTCGTCAACGAGTTGGGACTGCGGGCACACCCGCTTCCGGGGGCACAGCGCACCGCCATCGGCATCACCGGCAACCACGGCGCGGTGGACCCGACCCGATTTGAGACTTTGCCGGGCGTCGCCGAGGCCATTCGCGTCAGCAAGCCTTACAAGCTCATTACACTCGACCTGCGACCCGAGAAGACGGTTGTCCGCGTCGGCGACGCGGCCGTCGGCGGCGACGAACTGGCGATCATGGCCGGCCCCTGCGCCGTCGAGAGCCGCGCGCAGGCGTTCGCCGTCGCCGAAGCCGTTCGCCGCAGCGGCGCGCGCTTCTTCCGCGGCGGCGCGTTCAAGCCGCGCACCTCGCCCTATGCCTTTCAAGGGCTCGGCGAAGAAGGACTCAAAATCCTCGCGGACGTGCGCGAAGCCTACGGCCTCAAGATCGTCACCGAGGCGATGGACGAGCACGGTGTTGACCTCGTCGAGAAGTACGGCGATGTGATCCAGCTTGGCGCGCGCAATATGCAGAATTTCTCGCTGCTGCGCCGCGCGGGGCGCTCGCACCTGCCCATTCTACTGAAGCGGGGTCTCGCCGCGACGCTCGACGAGTGGCTGCTCGCCGCCGAGTACGTCATGTCAGAGGGCAACTACAACGTCATCCTCTGCGAGCGCGGCGTCCGCACTTTCGCGCAGCACACGCGGAACACTTTGGACCTCGCGGCCATCCCGGCGGTGCGCCGCATCTCGCACCTGCCGGTCGTCGTGGACCCGTCGCACGGCACCGGCAAGAATTACATGGTCACGCCGCTCGCGCGGGCCGGCGTCGCCGTCGGGGCCGACGGACTGATCATCGAAGTCCACGACCAGCCCGAGCGCGCTCTCTCTGACGGGGCGCAGGCTCTGACGCTGGACCAGTACGAGCAACTCGTCACGGAAGTGCGCGCCATCCATGAAGTCATTGCGCCCGCGCCCGTCGGTTAAACACTCCGGCTACAAAAGCGCGACCGGCGCGGAGGAGCGC
>JBOGOY010000527.1:0-3986 GCA_050748185.1 Pyrinomonadaceae bacterium | reverse complement strand
GAGCAGTCGCGCCCGTTCCGCCACGGCGTTGAAAGCCCGCAATGGACGAAGACTTTCTATGACGTGCTCGGGCGCGTCACGAAAGTCGAAGCCCCGGACGGGAGCGCGACCGAGAGCTTCTACAACGAGGGGAATTATCCAAGCGCGGCGACGCCGGGCGCAGCGGGGCAGACCGTGCGCGTGCGGGATGCGTGGGGCCGCGAGCGTTGGGGCCGCACCGACGCGCACGGCCGGCTCGTCGAAGTGGTCGAGCCGAACCCCGGTGGCGGCGGGTCGGTCAACGAAGCCGACAGCCTCTTGACTCGTTACAGCTACGACACGCTTGGCAACTTGGTCGAGGTGACGCAGGGGGCGCAGGTGCGCCGCTTCCGCTACGACTCGCTGGGGCGTTTGACGCACCAGAAGCTGGCCGAAACCTCTGCGACGATTAACGACGCCGGCCAGTTCGTCGGCACGGGCGGCGCGGGGGCACAGTGGAGCGATTCGTTTACCTACGACACGCGCTCGAACCTCGTCACGCGCACCGACGCCCGCGGCGTGCTCACCAACTTCTCTTACACGAGCGGCGGCCAGCCCGACCCGCTCAACCGCCTCCAAGCGGTCGCTTACACCGTGCCGGCCGGCGCGAACATTCCGGCGGCGGCCCCTGTCAGTTACGTCTATGAGACGGACGCGACGAAAGACCGCACCCGCGTCTTGCAAGTCGTCACGGCGGGTATCAGCGCCGAGGATTTCGCTTACGACGTAGAGGGTCGCCTGCACCAGCGGACGCTGACGCTCACGAGCCGCGCCAGTTATCCCTTCACCACCAACTACACTTACGACACGCTCGACCGCGTGACGGACGTGACCTATCCGGCGCAGTACGGGATAACGGGCAACCCGCGCCGCGTGGTCCACCACGACTTTGACGCGGCGAGCCGGTTGTCGGGGTTGAAGGTTAACAACGTCAGTCACGCCTCGGAGATCGCCTACAACGCTTCGAGCCAGACGACCGCCTTGAAGGTGGGCGCGGCGGGCGTGCACCAGTTGACGGAGACTTACGCCTACGACCAGTTGACGGGCTTGCTCACGGGACAGAAGGTCTTCAAGGGAACGGACACCGGCGGCTTGATCTCAGTTATGACTACTTGCGCGCGGGGACCAGTAGCGGGCGTACCGGGCATCTGACGAAGGTCACAGACAACCGCGACGCCGGTAAGAATCGCCAATACGAATACGATGCTTTAGGCCGACTCAAACGCGCGACAGCCGGCGCGACGACGGGCAGTTGGGCGCAGCGGTACTTGTACGACCGCTATGGCAATCGCGCGCATGTCCTCTCGCAGCAGACCTCGGACTGGGTGACGCAACTCTTCAACTTCGTCCTCAACCGCGCCCCCGACAGCGGCGGCTTGGCGGCGTGGGACACCGTGCTCCGCACCGGTTACGCACAGGGACCAGCAGCCTTCCTCCAAGCGGCGAAGGACACGGCCGCCGGCTTCTTCGACTCACCAGAGTACGCCAACCGGAATCGGGCGAACCGCGATTTCGTGTCCGACCTCTACAAGGCGTACCTCAACCGCGAGCCGGACACAGGCGGCTGGGACCAGTGGACCAGTGCGCTCGACTCTGGCGCGTCGCGAGCGGTGGTGCGCGCCGGGTTTGCTGACGGCGTGGAGTTTAGCAACCGCGTGACCGGGCTGTACCCGACGGCCTCGACGACCGCGGCGGGTGTGCCGCGAGACGGGCACAGCTCTCTCTCGTTCGACCCGGCGACGAATCGCATCAACACGCCGGGCTGGGAATACGACGCGGCGGGCAATCAGACGCGGACGCAGGTGGCGGGCGGCGGTTGGCAACGCTACGAGTACGATGCGGCTAATCGCTTGGTCACAGTCAAGGATGATGGCGGCTACACCTATGCCACTTACACCTACGGCGAGACCAACCAGCGGCTCATCGCCGAGGAGTCCGGCTTACGGACCTACTACGCGGCGGAAGGCGGGCAGGTCTTAGCCGAGTACACCGAGTACGGGGCGCAGAGTGCGCCGCAGTGGGCGAAGGCTTACGTCTATCTCGGCGGGCGACTCCTAAGCACCTTCACGCCGGTGACGGGCGGCGAGGCGGTCGAGCATCACCATCCCGACCGCTTAGGCACGCGGCTGGTCAGCAACCCGGCCAATGGCACATCGTTCGAGCAGGCGACGCTGCCCTTTGGCAATGCTTTACCCTCAGAGTCGAGTGGGGGGACCAATAGAAGGTTCACCTCTTACGACAGAAGCACGGCGACGGGGTTGGACTACGCGGTGAATCGGCGCTACGACCCGATGCAAGGTCGCTTCACCCAAGTCGATCCCATCGAGATGGGGGCGGTCAGTCTCGAACACCCACAAAGCCTCAATCTTTACACTTACTGCGGTAACGATCCGGTTAATCACGTCGATCCTGATGGTCTATTCTTCGGCCGGCTGTTCCGTGCTATCGGAAGGGCCTTCCAGACCATCCTCAAGTGGGCCGTCATCGCCTTGGTCGTTGCCGTCGCGGTGACGCTAACCATTGCGGCGCTGAGCCCGGCAGGGTCGCCGGGGCTGGCCTTCGCGCAGTGGCTGTGGAACTCGGTGCTGCCGCCGCTCATCAGCGGGCTGGGGACGCTGACCGGGACCAGCGGCACCAGCGCTATCTTCGGGCCGGGCGGGACGCCGGTCTTCAATCCGGGGGCTGGCACAAGCGGCTCGGTGAGTGTCTTCATCAACCGCCACAACGACGATGACCAAGTTATCAGCGTGTCCGTGACCTGCCCGGTCGGCGTCACCAATGGCAACTGTCCCGGCGACGGGAGGCCGTGGCATCGGCGCGGCATTTTCGGAAAGATTGGTGATCTCGTTAGAGGCATTGCCGTCGGTGCTACAACGGTTCCATTCACCAACTGGAACTTTGTTGATTGGGTGGATCGTGACCGATTGAGCGACGAAGAGAAGGAGCGTTTGCGAAACTCACGATTGCACACCGCCGGTGGGTACGTCGGCAGTGTAGGGCAAGCGTTGATTCCTGTTGGCGCAGGCGTTAAAGGATTCCAAGCGGGCAAGGAGATTGTGCTTCGGGGCGGAAGACTTAGAATTGCTCCTTTTGGAAATAGAACTGGTCATCCCTATGGTCGATGGCCGCATTATCACCGTCAACGAATCGGACCTAACGGTAGGGTGAGATACGATCAAGGGATGAGAAGACATCGCCCTTGGGAACCAAGAAGCACTGATAGAAGTTGGAGGGATCGGTTCTGATGAAACCGCCAATCATTGTTTATGAAAACGGCGATGTATCGATCTTCGCGTCTGTTGAAGACGTGAAGATCGATTTGGAACCCATCGACGTAGAGAACAATATATATGTTGCTTATGATAGTGAAGGACGCCTGCTAAGTTTAGCTCCTACGTCTCCGCGCATAACTATTCAAAGCGCGGAGCAGGAGCCAAGCCACGCCGATGAACTGCACGCCATACTCTTTGAGTTTCTGCTGTATGTGGGACTGCCGGCCGAATGGCTTAGGCAAGCTTCACTTCAAGAATTAGTTGAAAGAGCAATGGAGTACAAGATCGACTTCACCCGTCACCCTTTTGAAAGCACATATACTTTCTTCAAGCGTCTGTTCGGTAGGGCGGCCGACTCCTGAAGAAGAGGAATGTCTGCGAAACTCACGATTGCACACCGCCGATGGGTACATCGGCAGTGCGGCGCAGGCGGCGATACCTATCGGCGGTGCCGTGAAAGGCGTGCAAGCTGTTAGAGCGGCGAGAGAGCCGGTCATCAGAGGTGTTAGACTCGCTCCTTTCGGGAACGCAACGAAGCACCCGATAGGTCGGTTCCCACACTACCATCGTCGAGGACCGCTAGGTCCTAACGGCATACCGCGACCGGGACAAAGTATCGGCAGGCACCGACCATGGGAAAGAAGTCGGCACGACACGAGTTGGAGTGATCGGTTCTAATCAAGCCTCCAATCATTG
>JBOGOY010000526.1:0-3988 GCA_050748185.1 Pyrinomonadaceae bacterium | reverse complement strand
CCTGAAACGTGCCAAACTTCCTGACTCCATTCGCCTTTACGATCTGCGCCACTCCTGCGCCACGCTGTTACTGGCGGCCAATGAGCATCCGAAGGTCGTCGGCGAGCGGTTAGGGCACGCCAGCATCACCTTGACGCTCGACACTTACTCGCACGTCTTACCGTCTATGCAGCAAGCGGCCTCAGAGAAGTTGGAAAGTATCCTGTTCAGGAAAACCGGCACACAATAAGCACTCTCTCAGAGGTTGGCACACTAGAGGCACACAAAACGAGCAAGGGCAGCCACGCGGCTGCCCTTAACTTATTGATTCTAATGATGAGCCGGACAGGGATCGAACCTGTGACCCGCTGATTAAGAGTCAGCTGCTCTACCAACTGAGCTACCGGCCCGTAAAGCAGTAAGCAATTTAGCGGCGCGATTGATGGCTGTCAAGAAACGACGCGCCCGCGCCCGCCGCTCAGTGCTGGACCTTGCGCGGGAGCAGATCGACCAGCCCCTCGAAGGTGTCGTGGACGGCGATGTAAGACGTGCGGAGTTGCTCGTCAGACCCCGACTTGGCGTCCTTCTCGTAGGCGTCGAGCGCCTCTTTGAACTTCTTCAGGCCGTCCTCGTAGTCGGTGGTCTTGGTGACGCCTTGGGGCGTGCCGAGCTTGGCGAGGGCGTGGCCGGAGCCGACGAGATCGGCCGACTTAGCGCGGATGGTCTGGAGATCGTTCTTCGGCAGCGCCTCGTGCTGCAAAGGGTGCAGGACGTCGTGGAACTTATCGAACTCTTCGACGCCGAAGCCGTGCTTCTTCTTCTTGGCCTCGGAGTGCTGTTCGCCGGAGTGCTGCTGCTGTTGCGCTCCTGCGCGCGCGGCGGGCAGGAGAGACAGGCAGGCGAGCAGAGCGGCGGACGAAAGCGAGGCGAGGGCGAGACGTTTGTGATTCATGCGATCCTCTTTGAATGAAGTTGAAACGGCGTGAAACGGTTTCGCTTCACGCCGGGAAAAGCGGGGGCATCGTAGCCGACCGGAGAGGCAAAAGGCAAAGAGACGATGCCCGGCCGACGATGGACGGTGGGCAGTCGCTCCGCGGGATTTCCCATCGTCCATGGTCCACCGGGTATCGTCCGCGTCTCATCGCCCCGTTAGTGAGGCGGGCAGTTTCTTGTCAACGGCCGGCCGGGCTGGCGCGTTAGCCAGTTCGCTGGCCGTCATAAAGACGGTGCGTGTTACTTTTTCCATCTTCTGAAAATCGATCTTATCGACGGTGTCCGAAGGGCGGTGATAATCTTCGTGTACGCCATCGAAGTAGAAGATAATCGGGATGCCCTTCTGCGCGTAGTTGTAATGGTCGCTGCGGAAAAAGAAGCGGTTCGGGTCCGACGGATCGTCGTACTTGTAGTTGAACTTAAGGTTCAGGAACTGACCGTTGACGCGCTCGCTCAGCGCCCCGAGTTCGGTGCTCATCATCTTCGAGCCGATGACGTAAATCTCTTCGGGGCCGGAGAGGTTGGCGTTCAGCGGGTTCGTGTCGCCCTCTTTCTTGCTGCGGCCGATCATGTCGAGGTTCAGTTGCGCGATGATGCTTTGGAGCGGCACGGTCGGGAACATCGCGAAGTAGCGCGAGCCCCACAGTCCGTGTTCTTCGCCGGCGTGCCAGACGAACAGGATCGAGCGCTGCGGGCGCTGGCCGCCGCGCGCGAAGGCTTCGGCCATCGAGAGCATCGCCACCGTGCCGGAGCCGTCATCGTCCGCGCCGTTGTAAATGTTGTCGCCGTTGACCGCCGTGCCGCGCCCCTCGTGGTCGTAATGAGAGCCGATGGCGACGTATTCGTTTTTGAGTTGCTTATCTCCGCCTTCGACGACGGCGACGACGTTCTGCGTGTAAGCCGTCTCGACCCCGCCCTTCACGTCAACTTTCAACTGCTTCTGCGGCGCGAGCGCGAAGCCTGCGCCGGCCGTGCCTTCGGTCGTCTGTTTCCAGATTTCCGCCCCGCTCAGCCGCTCACCGGCGAAGAGTGATTCGAGCGTCGCCTGTGAGGCGTAGATGACAGGCATCGTCGCGCGCTGCTCTTCGGCCGAGGTGAACTTCTCGACTTCCCACCCGCCGCGATCCATCGAAGCCTTGACGCGGCCCCACCACCCCGCCACGTCTTTAGTGCGCGGGACGACGACGAGGGCGAGCGCGCCGTTCGTGCGCGCGTAGGTCGCCGCGTCCATCCACTCGGCTCCGGGCTCGCCCTTGAGGTCCGCCCGCGTCAGTCCGTTCGGCAACTGGCCGGAGGCGACGACTACGATCTTGCCGCGCACGTCGAGGCCCTCGTAGGCGTTGAGGTTCTTTGACTTGACGACCCAGCCGTGGCCGGCATAGACGACGCCTCCGGCGGCCGCGCCCGGCGTGCGCCCGACGAGGTAGTCCGTGCCGAACGCGAGCGCCCGCCCGTCTAACTCGACGCGCGTCGCCTGCGTGTCAATCTTTTTGCGCGTGAGCTTCATGCGTTGGAAGAAAGTGCCGTCGTCGCCCGCGGGCTTAAGGCCCCACTTGGTCAGGTGCGAGACGATGTACTTAGCCGTCTCGTCGAGGCCGCGCGAAGGCGTGTCGCGCCCCTCCATCTGGTCCGAGGCGACGACGTGCAGAAACTCGCTCAGGCGCGCGGCGCTGATGCGCTCGGCGTCGGCGCGCGCCGAAGTGGAAAGGGCCGAGGTTGCGACGGCGGACGCTGTGGCGGCCTGCGCCTGCTGCGCGCGGACGGCGGCCGTCGGCATCGACAGCAGCAGGGCGTAGATCAGCACGAGGCCGATCGCTTTGAATTGACGCATGAATCCTCCAGTTAAATCGGTCAACATAGACGGGAGCGTGTGCCGGGAGTTAGTTCAGATGTGCCGCCTGCCTGCCGAGTTCGCCCGCCGTTCGGTGTCTGCGACGGGCGGCCCGAAAAGAGAAGCGGCGCGTACCGCCCGCCGTCCGAAAACGAGCGTCAGTACGCGCCGCGACTGGAAAAAGTTTAGGAAAGTGACAGGTGAAGAGTGACGGGTGACGGGAGAAGGCTGTTTTTATCCTGTCGCTTATCGCCCGGCCCTGTTCACTGCCTTACAAATTGGTGTTGGTCGCCGAGGCGGCCCGGCCCGACTGATGTTGCTGTTTGGCGGCCTGAATCTGCGAGCCGATTTCGTTGATTTCCTGCTGGCTCAGCACCTGCCGGGCCTGCGGGAACATTTCGTTCTCTTCTTCCTCGACGTGGTGTTCGACGTTCTCTTTTAGTTCGAGAAGCAGATCGTTCCACTCTTCATTCTCGGGCGCGGTCGCTTCGAGTTCGGCCAGCAGATCCTTCACCTCCTGATGCTCTTCGATGGCCTCGATAGTGATGTCCTGCGTCTCTTCCACCGCCTTAAGTCTGGGGTAGAGCAGCGTCTCTTCGAGTTGCGCGTGCAGGTCGAGTTCCTGTTTCAACTGAGTGAACAGTTGCCGTCTTTGCGCGGCATCCGCCTCGCCAAGCGGTTCAAGTTGCGTGAAGATCGTCGAGACTTTCTCGTGATCACTTTTCAGAAGTTCAAAAACGTCCATCGGTCTTTCCTCCGTGTCGGCTGTTGGGTCGAGAACGTGAACCATTGCACGTAAACCGGACGCGCAATGCTCTGTTCGACCACAGCGGTGCAAGCACAGTGCCAGCGCGCACATAAAGAAGCGTGGCGGCGTGTGCGCGTTACAAGATTGCGGAATGCAGACGTGCGAAATGCGGATTGAAAGACAACTGCTTTGCTAATCCGCAATCCGCAATCCACATTCCGCAATCCGCCCGCCAGCATGGGCGGTACTGACCAAATCGGTTCGACGGCGACTTTAACAACAGGGCTAATGAACGGCCGGCTTGCCCACCAGCAGGTTATTGACCGCGGCTTCCAACTCCTCGAAATGCGGTTTCGCCACGTAGATGTCGGCCCCGGCCGAAACGCCTTCTTCCTTGGCGTTGGGGAACACGTCGGCCGAGTAAAAAATAATCGGCG
>JBOGOY010000525.1:3524-3995 GCA_050748185.1 Pyrinomonadaceae bacterium | reverse complement strand
GCCAGCAGCGCGCGGTCGCCGCCACGGCCGCCGAGCGCCGGCGCGCACACGCCTCCGAACTCCGCCGCATGGAGGCCGAGGCGGCCGATCTCGACTCGCGTCTGGAACGCCACGCTGAAGAGATCGAGGAGATGCGGATGCGCCTCGCCGAACTGCGGCGCGCGATGTCGGCGACGGACGAGGGCGCGGGCTCGATCGAGAGCGAGCAGGCCCGACATGAATCTGAGGTCGAGCGGGCGGCCGCGCGCCTCGCCGAAGCCCGCGCGCGCGCCGACGAGTTGGCCGCGGCCCTGACCGAACTCAACCGGAGTGCGGCGGAGGCACGTGAGCGGCGCGCGCAGTTGGAGATTAACCGCGCCGAGGCGTCGGCGCGCCTGAACTACCTGCGCGAGACGTGCGTCCATGATCTCGGGCAGTCGCTCGAAGAAGTCGCGGCCGGCTCAGTGGAAATAGAAGGCGGCGAGGTGTTCG
>JBOGOY010000525.1:0-3514 GCA_050748185.1 Pyrinomonadaceae bacterium | reverse complement strand
GGGTCGAAGAGTTGCGGGCGCGGGTCGAATCTTTCGGCGCGGTCAACATGATGGCGCTCGAAGAACTGGCCGAGTCGGAAGAGCGGTTCACGTTCCTGACCACGCAGCGGCAGGACATTGTGGACGGCATCTCTTCGACCGAAGAGGCGCTGCGTGAAATCAAGAAACGCTCACGCGAACGCTTCCGCCACGCCTTCGAGGAAATCAACCGCAACTTCGGCCAACTCTTCGTCGAATTATTCGGCGGCGGCCGCGGCGAGATGACGCTGATTGACGCCGAGGACATCCTCGAATCCGGCATCGACATCATCGCGCAGCCGCCGGGCAAGCGCTTGCAGAACGTGCTGTTGTTGTCGGGCGGCGAGAAGGCGATGGCCGCTCTCTCGCTGGTACTGGCGATCTTCCGCTACCGCCCTTCGCCCTTCTGCCTGCTCGACGAGGTGGACGCGCCGCTCGACGAGGCCAACATCGGCCGCTTCACCACGAAGATCGTCGAGATGGCAACGAGCACCCAGTTCCTCGTCATCACACACAACAAGCGCACGATGGAAGTGGCCCGCGCCATGTACGGCGTGACGATGGAAGACGCGGGCATCTCCAAGCTTGTCTCCGTGAAATTCGAATGAGAATGCGAAAGCTGAAAGTGGTGTTACGGCTCATCGCCGTCGCCTGCGTGTGCGCGCCGTTAGCCTTAACGGTGGCGGCGCAGCAGAAGGCGAACAACCGCGGCGCGGCTTCATCGGTGGCGCGCCCTGCTGCCGACGGCGGGGCCACGCCGCAAACTCCCGCGCGCAAACCCACGGCGACAGAGGCTGATACCACCGCGGGCGGGACGACGACGGCGGCGACAGCGGTCAAAGCCGAACAAGTCACTTACGCCTACGAATTCACGCAGCCGCAATTCGTCGTGCGTCGCATCCGCGTCGAGCACGACGCCGCGGGGCGTGGCACCATGACATTCGAGCGCCGCGACGACGCCGCGTCGCTGACCGAGTCGGTCGAAGTCGCGCCGGGCGCGCTGGCGCGCATCAGGGCCGCATGGGACGCGCTCAACTTCCTCGACTCGGAAGAAAGCTATCAAGCCGACAAGCAGTTTCCGCACCTCGGCACGACGCGGCTCGAGATGCGCCGCGGCGTGAAATCACGCTCGGCCGCATTCAACTGGACCCACCACCCGCAGGTCGAAACGCTCGTCACCGAGTATCGCCGGCTGGGGGACCAACAGCTTTTCGTCTTCGAGATCGGGCTCGCGCGCGAGTACCAACCTACCGAATCGGTCAAGCTCTTCAAGCGTCTGGAATCGATCCTCGCGCGCGACGGCGTCTCGGACAACGTGCAACTGGCCGCCGTCCTGCGCGACCTCGCCACGGACGAACGCCTCCCGCTCATCGCACGCCGGCAGGCCGAACAACTCTTAAAGAAAATCGAGAAGTAAGCCGGCCGGCGCGGTTGGTACGTTAGCGTGCAAA
The DNA here is from genome assembly GCA_050748185.1 of Pyrinomonadaceae bacterium. Classification (GTDB taxonomy): domain Bacteria; phylum Acidobacteriota; class Blastocatellia; order Pyrinomonadales; family Pyrinomonadaceae; genus JACCRA01. The sequence goes on along the minus strand of JBOGOY010000525.1, from coordinate 2,045 downwards.
CCGTGTCGTCGCCGTTATGGTAATTTGCTCCGCGTAAATAGGGGGCGGGACTTTGCGCGCGTTCGTTGACCCCGTGCGTGCCACCGACCCCGCCGCGTTGACGCGCTTTCGGCCACCGCGATAAATGAATCCATCGGAGGAAAAATGCCCAGAGGAGACAAGTCCAAGTACACGGATAAACAGAAGCGGCAGGCCGAGCACATCGAGGAAGGCTACGAAGAGCGCGGCGTGCCCGACGAAGAGGCGGAGCGGCGCGCATGGGCGACCGTCAATAAATCGTCCGGCGGCGGTAAGCAGCCCGGCGGTTCGGGGCGCGGCAAAGCGACCAACAAAGCGCCGGCCAAAAAGGGCGGCGCGGCCTCTGCTTCGCATTCCGCCGCCGCCAAGTCCGCCTCGGCGAAAAAGGCGGCGAAGACGCGCGCGAGTAGTAAAGGCGGCGCGAAAAAAAGCACTGCCAAAAAGGGCGCGCGTAAGTAATTCAACAGTGATGGACGACAGGAAGCGAACAAGTCTGTCTTGTCACCTGTCACCCGTCACTTGTCACTGTTGAAGATTTAGGCCGTGGCGTTCTCCGCTTTCTCGTTTTCGTCCGGGGCGGGCGTGTAGCGGATGCGGCGGATGCGGTGGCCGTCAACGCGCTCGACGGCGAAGCGGGCGCCTTCGTACTCGACCGTTTCGCCGGGCCGGAGGATGTGCCCCGCTTGGTCCAGCATGAAACCGGCGAGCGTGGTGTAGCCGCCTTCCTCGGGAAGCTTCAGCTTCAAGCGGCGGTTGGCGTCTCTGACGGCGAGCATTCCGTCCACGAGGAAAACGCCCGCGTCCTCGACGATCTGCGCGCGCACCTCCTCGTCATATTCGTCGTCGATCTCGCCGACGATCTCTTCCAGCAAATCTTCCAGCGTGACGATGCCCTCGATGCCGCCGTGCTCGTCGATGACGAAAGCGATGTGCGTGCGGCCTGCCTGCATCTGCGCGAGCACCGCGCCGAGCCGTGCCGTCGCCGGCACGAAGAGCGGCGGGTGCAGCAACTTTTCCATCTCGAAATCGAGTGGCTCCGTGCGCCGCAGGCAGGGCATCAAGTCTTTCATGAAGAGGACGCCCACCACTTCGTCGAAGCGCTCGCGGTAGACGGGTATGCGCGAGTAGCCCAGTTCGCAGAAAGCCTTCTCGGCGTCTTCGAGCGTCGCCGTCAGCGGCAGCGCGAAGACCGCCGTGCGGGGGACCATCGCCTCGCGCACCTCCGCCTCCGAGAAGTCGAAGACGCGGTTGATCAGCTTCTGCTCTTCCTCTTCGATGTGCCCAGTCTGGCGCGAGGCGTTGACGAGGTGGCGCAACTCATCCTCGGTGTAGCTCGCGCCGTGCTCGCCCGAAGGGTGGAGGCCGAACAACCGGACGGTCTTTGTGCCGGCCCAGTCGAGCACACGGATGGGCCAGCGGAAGATTTTATAGAAGGCCTCCATCGGCCACGCCACCGCCAGCGCCGTCTTCTCCGCGCGTTCGAGCGCGAGCGTCTTCGGGGCTAACTCGCCGAGAACGATGTGGAGGAAGGTGATGATCGCGAACGCGATGACGAAAGAGATCGTGTGCCGGACTGTGTCCGTCACGCGACCTTCGAGCGGCCCTTCGAGCAGCCGTGCGACCGCCGGCTCGCCAATCCAGCCGAGGGCCAGCGAGGCGAGCGTGATGCCGAGCTGCGTGGCCGAGATGTAGGCGTTGAGCATCCCGAGCAGTCCGAGCAGTCGCCGTGCTCGGCGGTCGCCGGTCGCGGCCAGCAACTCAATCCGCGAGCGGCGCACGCCCACGAGGGCGAATTCGGAAGCGACGAAAAAGCCGTTGGCAAACACGAGTACGAAAACGGCGGCGATGTTCAAAAAAGTCATCTCAGTGGTCGGGCCGCCCTCTGACGGCGTTCGCGCATGCTATTGGTTCTGATGGTTTAATGCCGCAAGCTTATGGCCTGCGAGCGCGCGCCGTCAATCTCCGAACAGTGACGAGTGAAGCGTGACGAGTGATAAGCAAAACTTTGCCTTTGCTTGTCACTCGTC
>JBOGOY010000524.1:0-3998 GCA_050748185.1 Pyrinomonadaceae bacterium | reverse complement strand
TCCCAGACCTGCGCGAGCGCTTTCTCCGCGATCGTCAGGGGTTCGACCAGCACGCCGACTTCGCGCAGTGGTCCGGGCACGACGTTCAAGTATTGCTCGTCGTCGGCGAAGAACTCGGTCATGTAACCGTGCCGTTCCTTGATGCCGCGCTCGGAGAAGTCGCCGGTGAAGCAGAAGTCCTGCCGCCCCGTGCGACACGCGACGCAGTGCGCGTGCGGGCACGGGCGGCGAACGGACGCGACGACCAGATCGCCCGGCTTGAGGCGGCTGACCGCCGGCCCCGTCTCGACGACCTCGGATAAAGACTCGTGGCCGATCACCAAATAGGGAGAGTCCGCTGGCGGCGTGCCGTACTCGAAAGTGCTGATCTCCTTGTCGGTACCGCAGACGCCGACTTCAAGCACACGCAGTTTGACCTCGGTGGGCGAAGCGAGGCGCGGCTCTTCGTGCTCGACGAGTTTGATTTCCCTCGACGCCGGGAAAACGGCCACTGCTTTCATCTCTGTCCCTCCGGTTTATGTCGCTCGACGTGACACCGCACGGCGTCCAAGTTAAGCATAAAGTTTGCCGCCGCGCTAACATCTTGCGTGACGGTCCATCGCGCTCGTTCCGATGACTTGGCGCGAAGCGCTGCCCGGGACCGAGGCCGGGAGTGTTGAGCGCGGCCTTCGTTGGCGCGGGTGAGGCCAACGGATCGAGGGCGCGTCGGCGGAGTCGGTTGTGACCGCAAAGTTAAGAAATAGGCCTCGAACTTGTCACCCCCCCGCGCTTCTGTTAAATTCTGGAATGTACAAGCCTTTGGCAGTCTTTCAGTTACTTAGACTGAAGCAATTCGGGCCGTCTTTCCAACCGTTCTGCAACACCTGAAAACTTTCGACGCGACTCGGCAACGGGCTCGCTCCCGACGACACGGAATGACCATCACGACACTGCCCGGAGACGAGCGGCCGGCGAACCCCACGGAAGGCGGCGGACGTGTCATCCGCATGTCCGACGCGCGGCGGCCGGCGCGCGATCATGCGAGCCTCGCCGCGGAAATCGAGGCGACGCGCGAACTGCTTGACTGGGGACGCTCGTCCGAGGCGGAGACGCGGCTGCGGCAGACGCTCAAGGCGGCCCGCGGCAACGAGGAACTCGGCGCGCAAGCCAGTTGTCTGCTCTCGACCGCCCTCGAAATGCAGGGCCGCTTCCGCGAGTCGCTCGAAGCCGTCCAGCGCTACGAGCCGGCCCCCTCGCGGCAGGGCTTCGGCCACGCGCTATCGGTTTCGCTGCTGGTCCAGTTGGGCCTCGCCTACAACTACACAGGGGACCACCCGAAGGCGATCACGCTCCTCTACTCGACGCTGCGCGAGCCCGGCAAGGAAGAACACCAACCGGCGCAACTCGGCGCGCTCTACGCCGCCCTCGCGCGCGTCTACCGGCACATCAACGAGTACACGATTGCGCGCGACAACTCGCAGCGCGCCCTCGAACACTTCCGCCACACCGGCGACTGGCGCGGCCTCGCCGAGGCTTACCTCGGCCTCGGGCTCGCCGACAACTGCGAAGGCGCTTACGAGCAATCGCTCGACAACTTCGGCCACGCCCTGAATCTCGTCGGCGAGCGGCCCGCGCCCTACCTGCTCGGCAAAATCTACGCCAACCTCGCCGGCACCTGCTGGTTCCTGAAACGGCCGCACGACGGCATCGGCTATTTAGAGAAGGCGATCAGCTATTACGAGCGCACCGAGCATAAGGCCAACGCCGCGCTCGGTTATAACAATCTCGGCATCAACTTGATCCTCGTCGGCGAGTGGCAGCGCGCGCAGGAAGTGCTCGAACGCGCGCTGGCGCTGGCGTCCGAGTTCGACGACAGCAACTCGCGCGTGCCGATGATCCTCGACTCGCTCGGCGAGTTGCACCTGCTGCGCGGCGAGTTGCCGCGGGCCGAGCAGCACCTCGAACGCGCCGTCCAACTAGCCGACGGCAACGGCAACAAGTGGCACCTCGGGCAGGCGCTCCGCACGCTCGGCCGCTGTCACGTCGCCAAGGGCGAAGCGGCCCGCGCGCTCGCCAAAGGCCAGCAGGCTCTCGATCTGGCCGAGCGCATCGGCGACCGTCAGGCCGTGTGCGATTCATTGCTGCTGCTCGCCGAAGCGCACCTCGGCGGTGAGCACTTGGACCAGTGCGCCGAACGGCTGCACAGATTGGCCGAACTGCTAACCGACTCGACCGCCGATTTGTCGCTCGCCGGTGAGGCCCAGCGCCTCCACGGGCTGCTGGCGCTGGCGCACGCCGACGCCCCGCTCGCGGCGCACCATTTCGGGCGCAGCGTCTCGATCTTCTCGATCCTCGACGACCGCTACCGCGCCGCTCGCGCCCTCTACGGACTCGGCTGCGCCTACGCGGGGTTCCAGCCAGAGCGCGCCACCGAGCCGCTCTCGCAGTCGCTTCGCACCTTCCGCGAGATGGGGGCCAAGCTCGACATCGCGCGTGCCGAAGAGGCCATCGCCCAACTGGAGACCAGTCGCGTCGAACAGCGACAGGAAAATTCCGCCTTCGCCCAACTGCTCACGCTCAGACTGGCCGAGGCCGTCGCCTCGCGCGAACTGCTGCTGCGCGAACTGGCGGCCGTGCTGAATCAGGAGACGACTGCGCGCCGCGTGATCGTCGCCGAAGTTGACGAAGAAGGACAATCGCACGTCGTCGCCGCGCACGGCTGCGGGGCGGAAGAGGGCGCGCAAATCGCCGCCGAGATGTGCCGCGCCACGGCGCGCTCCGAGGGCGACCGTGAAAGCTTCGCGCAGCGACAAGACGCGGCCGTCATCCCATTGCGCCCGACCAACGCCTCGCCCGCGCACCTCTACCTTGAGCCGCGCGCCGCGGCGACGCTGCCCGGCGGGCTGTCGATTGACTCGCTGCTGCGCGTGGTCGAGTTGGGGATGAACGTCTGTGCCCTGCGCCAGCGCGTCGGCGCGGGCCAGAACGTGCAGGAGCAGAACAGCTATACCGGGTCGGGCCTGATGCCCGGCTTCATCCATTCAAGCCCGGCGATGACGCGGCTGGTCGAGGAAGTGCACAAGATTCGCTCTTCGGACGTGACGGTGCTGGTGACAGGCGAAAGCGGGACCGGCAAGGAACTGGTGGCCCGCGCTATCCACGCTATCTCTTCGCGCCGACAGAAGGTGTTTGTGCCCTTCAACTGCACGGCCGTGCCGAAGGAACTCTCTGACGCCTACCTCTTCGGCTACCGCCGTGGCTCTTTCACCGGGGCGGTCGCTGACTCGCCGGGCGTCATCCGCTCGGCCGCCGGCGGCACGCTCTTCCTCGACGAGATCGGCGATTTGCCGCTCGACGTGCAACCCAAACTGTTGCGCTTTTTGCAGGAGGGCGAGATACAACCTCTCGGCGAGCAGCGGCCGGCGAAAGTGGACGTGCGGATCATCGCGGCGACGAACACGAACCTCGAAGAGATGGTGGCCGCGGGGCGGTTCCGCGAAGACCTCTACTACCGGCTCAACGTCATCCGCCTGCGCGTGCCGCCGCTCAGGGAGCGCCGCTCTGAAATCCCGGCCATCGTCAACTACTACGTCAACCACTACTCCGAGAAATTCGGGCGCGCCGGCATCCGCATCACTCCCCAAGCCGTCGAACTCCTGATGGTTCACGACTGGCCGGGCAACGTCCGCCAAATCTGCAACGAGATTCAGCGCGTCGTGGCACGTTCAGAGGACGGCACGCTGATCACGCCCGAGCAACTCTCGCCGGAACTCAAGCGCACCGCGTCGCCGCTCACGTCGCCCGCCGCTCCTCACGCCGCCAATCAAGCCGGCAGCCCGGGCGTCGTCCAAATCGCCAGCCAGCACACGAGCCTCGCCGACGCGATGGCCGAGTTAGAACGGCGCATGATCACCGAGGCTCTCCGCAAGCACAACGGCAACATCTCGCGCGCCGCACGCGAACTCGGCCTCACCCGCCGCGGGCTCTATCTCAAGCTGGAGCGCTATTCACTGAGCGCC
>JBOGOY010000523.1:0-4000 GCA_050748185.1 Pyrinomonadaceae bacterium | reverse complement strand
TCTCTGCCCACCGGCTCGTGCCGTCCGGCAGCCACGGCGCGACGAATCGGTGCGCCTCGCCCGCCTCGCCGACTGGCTTGCCGAGTGCTCGCCTGAGCGCCGCCAGCGCCGCCCTGTCTCTATCCGCATATTGCTTCGCCCGCTCCCCGCCGAGCCGTTCGAGGGATGCGACGAACGGCTCGACCGGCAAGGCTCTTGATTGACTCATGCCAAGTACCTCCTTCGGTTAATTGCAAAAGAACTGTTCCCACGCCGGTCCGCGCCGTGGGCGTTTGCATCACGCCGCACGCGCTGTCGGACCGACCTTTTTCATCAGCGCGTGCATTCGCGCCCCAAATTCAAGCTCGGACAGCGCCGCCGCCTTCAAAGTGCGCGCCGTCGTCCCCACGCCCCCAGACATCTCGCGAAACGCACCCCGCGCCCTCCGCTCCAACACGCCTGCCCAATGCGGCAACTCGCGCCGCCCATAACTCACGTCGCCATCCTCATCCTCTTCGCGGTCCTCCGCGAGTTGGACGAGAAATTGCCTGAACTCCGGTTCGAGTCTGGGCCAGTAGAGCAGCCCCGGACGAAAACTCTCGACGAGTCGCTTCACCGCGTCTTTGTCCGGCTCGCCACCTTCGCCTGCTTCCGGGGCCAAGACATAGCGTGCTAGTGTCCGCGCCCCGCCGTGCAGGATTTTGGCCGTCTCTTCCGCAAGAAAGAGAGCATCGCGCAGGGCGCGGCGGAGTGCTGCATCAGTTAGGTAGCCGAGCGGCAGCGGCAGGCGTTCGTGCTGCCAGAGGTGGACGAGATTCTGTCCCGGCTCCGTGGCAAGACCGTACACGGCGAAGCTGTAAACGGGCCGCGCCTCGATCTTTCCGTCGCGGCGTAACTGCTCGACGCGCGCCAAGTGATTGAAGATGTCCGGCCTTTTGGCCGCGTCACTTACTTCCTCGAACAGAGCGTGACTGTCGCGCCACAAAGCCTTTGCCGGTTGCAAGGTGAATGGCCTGAAGCCGGTCTTCTCGTCGCGCTTGTAGGCCTTGAATGGATCGAGCACGCCCTGCTCGGGCAATTTCAAGTTCTGCTGAATTTGGCAGCGACGGACTGTGCCGTCCGAATCGGGCAGTAAGCAGACGCGCCGGCTCTGGAAGGTCAGGTAATCCACGTATCCGCGCGGCTGTGTGCCGGCGCGGTCAGGCGTCGGCGGACGCTCAACCTCCCATGCCGGCTGGTCCCCTCCATCGTCGAGACGTGGGAATGGGCGCGCGTTCGTGTACACGAGCAGGTTGAGCATCAACGTCTCGAAGAGGTTGTCGCCCTGTGCCAGCAGAGTGTAGCCGCGGGCGAGCATCGCGTCGCTGAAGTTGAACGGCTGACTCACGCCGCCGCCGAGCGCGAAGCTTTGAAAGGCTATGAGTTGCCGCGCGGCTGCCGCCGGGGTGAGAGCAAGCGGTACACCCGCGTGGCTGTGGTCGAAGAGAGTAGGGTTGTTGCCGCTTGCCGTCTCGTGACATAACGCTTGAACCGGATGAGCCTTTACGTCCTCTGGCAGTCGCATCTGGTAGAAGGGGCGCTTGACGTCGAATAGGTCAAAACGCCGACTCCATTGATCCAGATAGCGATTAATGTGCTCTGCGTCGAACTGACTGAACGACCACAGCGCGCGCCATGCCTCTATAGATGTCGGGCCGTCGTGGGCGCGGTGCAAGAGGGCGAGCAAAAAGCGATGGAGCGCGACCGTGACGAGCGGCGACGAATCGAACATCTCGCGTAGTTCGTGTGCCCGCGTTAACACGTCGCGCAGGCTCAAGTCTTCGGCACGCCCATCCGGGCGCAGGCAGGGCAGCCACGGCTGCTCGATCAGGTTGAACTCAGGCATTTATGAGGCCTCCCGTGCATTGTGGATAGTGATCCCTAATTCCGGATCAAGCCGGAGTCGGTGCTTGCCGCACAGCCACGAGTCGTTCGCGTCGAGCGTGACGAGCCGGTGCGAGCGCAGGAGCGGCGAGCGTTGCCACCCCGCCGGCGGCTCTTGCGCGAGCAGGGCAAAAACTATTCGCCGGTCCGAGAGCGTCACCGAACTTCTCAACAACTCGCGCGCGGCCTGTAGATCGGGCGTGTGGCTCGGATTAAAGGTTTGCGCCTCGGCAGCGCGCAGGCAGACGACCGGCACGCTCGGCTCGGCAAGTCGCGTCAGGGCTTGCAGCCGCTGGTGCGCTTCCGGGTTATCCTCTTCCAGTCTGAGACTCCAATCGCCGAGCAGGTTCGGATCATCCGGCGCGAGAATGAGTGCGCCCTTTGCCTTAAGCTTAATGTTGTCGCGCCACTCGTGCATCACCGTTGCTGTCTGAGCCCATAGCCCGCGCAACTCTTCGCTGGCATCTTCAGGCAGAGCGGCGTGCTCACCGTAAACCGCTTCGATCAACTGCTCCACCTCGTCCGGAATGTTGAGCGCGGCGCGTCCTCGTAGCGCGAGCCATGAGCGCAGGAGGATGTGCGGGTCGTAAACGGTCTGCGAGCCTCGGTCGAAGGCTGGCACGTCGCCGCTTACTTCGGGCCGCATGATCCAGAGGACTGGTTGTGCCACCAGCGGCGGACGGTCAGAACGGTCGTGGCGGTGCAGCCGCCCGGCGCGTTGCAGCACGAGGTCGGCGGGAGCCATTTCCGTGACCATCAAGTCGAAGTCGAGATCGAGACTCTGCTCAATGACCTGCGTGGCGACGAGGATCGCGCGGTGCGGGCGCGTCAGGTGCGCGTCACCTACGCTGCTTGATTCCGGCGCGCCGGAATCGTCAGCCTCGCCCACGCGCTGCGGCTGGCCGAAGCGCGCGAGTTGACGACGCTCGCGCTCGTCGCGGTCGCGGAACAGGTAGCGGGCGTGAAAGAGGTCCAACTCACACCCCGCGTTATTGGTCCCATGTGCCGCGAAGAACGCCTTGAGGTGGCGGTAAACTTCCTGTGCGCGCCGCACGGTGTTGCAGATGATTGCCGCACAGCCGCCCGCCGCGAGCGCATCGTACAGCCGCTCTCCTAACTCGAACATGCCGCCCAACTCAGGCGGCAAGACGCCGTTAACCCACTCGACGACAACCGCGCGCGTGAACTGCGGTGAGGCCGCGAAGCTCCGTGCGCCGCACGATTCGGCCGTGAGCCAACTGATGCGCGGATAGCCTGCCTCGCCAACCTCCCTCGGCGGCACATTGAGCCCGCGCGCGTAGGCCGCGAGTAACTCTTGGCGACGGCGGTGCGGAAGCGTCGCCGAGAGTAACACGACCGGCGAGCCGAGCGCGGCGAGCCATTCGAGCAGACGGTCGAGGAGTTGTGACATGTAGGCGTCGTAGGCGTGGACCTCATCCACCACGATTGTTTTGTGCGCCAACCCGAACAGGCGCACGAAGACGTGTCGCGTTTGCAACGCCGCGAGCAGTGATTGGTCCACGGTGCCGACGCCGAACGGCGCGAGCAGCCCGCGCTTGCGGTAGGTGAACCACTCGGCAGCCACCACATCGCATGCTCGCGAGGCGTGTGCCCGGTCGTCGTCATATACGGCTTCGGGCTGGACGGCTTCGCCTTCTGCTACTAAATGTGCGGTTTCAGATTCGTCTGCTTCACTTGCCTTTGCCGCGCTCGTGCCTTCTTCGTGCGGCTGGGCTTTCGGCCACTGGTCCCTCTGCCGGCGGCTCAGCGCAAACTCTGCTGAGAGCGCGGCGTGGCCGTGGAGCAGTTGCAGGTTGACGTTCACACCCTCATAGCGCTCGCGCAAAAAGTCGCGGACGCGGAGATACATCTGGTTGCTTGTGGCCTGCGTCGGAAGCGCGACGTAGCAACCGCGTGCGCCGGGCGTAATACCCCAGACATCCGCCAAGTAAAGCGCCGCTTCGGTCTTGCCCTCGCCCATTGGAGCTTCGATGATGACCATCCCCGGCCCACCTTGGCTTAATTCTTCCGCTAGTTCGACGGCCGCCTTTTGGAGTGGACGCGGCGCGGCGATATGTGGAAACAACGTGGCGAAGGA
>JBOGOY010000522.1:0-4000 GCA_050748185.1 Pyrinomonadaceae bacterium | reverse complement strand
ACGTTGACACGCGCGGGGATTACGAGAAGTTGCTTTCGCGGCGCGGAGGAGAGTCGCCAAGTGCGTAATCACGCTGTAGAGAAAAGCGATCTAAAGCAAAACAGATACTTCTATACCTAATGTTCGACTCTTTCTGAGGTGATCCACCGGAGGCCATGCCTTGTACAATGGTTGATGACCAAATCAATCCCTGTACAGGAGAACCCCCGATGGAGCGAGATACTTTTATCATCACCGTGTTCTGTTTGGTAAGCGAACTGTACGCCCAAGTGACGGCGCAGCGCCCGGTGCGCCACGGCGGCTTTGCGCCAGCCTTGTCGGATGAGGAAGTCATCACCATGGAAATCTGCGGCGCTTACTTCAAACTCCACCAAGACTGTGACCTCTATGACTACTTCGCCGCGCATTACCGCCACTTCTTCCCGCGCCTGCCGAATCGCTCCTTGGTTGTCCGCCAAGCGGCTAATCTGTGGAGAGTCAAGACCGCCATCTGGCGCTTGCTGGTCGAGCGCAGCGGGCAAGACAGAAACCCGGTGCAAGTCATTGATACCATGCCGTTGCCGGTCTGCACCTATATGCGTGCGGTGCGTGACCGCTGCTTCAAGACGGTGGCTGATGACGGGCATTGTGCGGCGAAAAAGCTGGATTACTACGGCTTTAAACTCGGCTTGCGCGTCTCTTCCGTCGGAATGATCACGCACTTCCCGCTGCTCTCGGCACGCCCGCACGATGTCAACCACACCAACGCTCTGGTCGAAGGCTTCGCTGGATTGTGCCCAGCCGACAAAGGCTTTATCGACCCCTTTCGCCAGCCCCTGCTACTGGACAGATACGGAGTGCGGATCATCACTCCGGCCAAAGCAAACATGACCGAACACCAGCCGCCTGCGCTGCTCAAGTTCTGCCGACGGATTCGCAAACTTGTGGAGACGGTGGGCTCACCTTTAACCGAACGCTTCGGCGTTGATGCGATCCGCGTGCATGACTTATGGCATTTTCAACACCGGTTGATCCGGAAAGTCTTGTCGCATACGGTAATGGTCTTTTTGAATCTCCGGCTTAAACGTGACCCATTAGACCTTGATGAGTTGGTCACTGCCTAAGTAAGTTCTAAAAAGTCTATTGACACTGGTCGCATCACAAACGCGCGAAATCATGGTCTTTTTGAGGGGACCAATGTCAACGAACTTTTTAGAACTTACTAAAAAGAGTCGAACATTAGGTTTTGACTTGTGAATAAACTAATGGACGGCACGGGCAGCACCGAGGAGGCGGCTGCGGCCGAGTCCACCCACGTGGCCTTAACAGGCGCTCTTAGCGAAGCCGACGAAGCTTTAGCGGAACTACGCGCCGGTCTCCAGCGGGCGCACGATGCGGAGGCTGCGGAAGCAAACGCGGCGCGAATCGCAGAGTTACACACAGAGCGCGGGCGTCTTCAAGCTGAACATCACGCATCACGCGTCGCGGCCGACGAATACCTGCACGCCGTGGCTGTTCGCCTGACCGAGATTGCGTCTCAATTCATCCGCGCCGGGCGAGAGATAGAAAGCCTCGCGCCGGCAGTACGCATCACCACCTCGGCGGCGGGACAGCTCAAAGAGACGGCGCTTGAATACGGCGAGGCCATCGGGACGGCACAGCGCACGTTATCCAATCAGCTTGATCGTCAGCAGCGAAAGAAAGCACAGGCGGCCTAGCAGCCCGGCGTGCCATGTCTAAAGAGCGGGGCAAGCAAAAAGGTGTAGCACAACCGATGGGCTGGGAGACACGAAAAGGGCGCGAGTATTACTACCGCAAGGAGCGCGATGGCGGGCGCGTGCGAAGCGTGTACGTCGGCAGGGGCGTGGTGGCCGGACTGATTGCCCGCCTCGATGCACTGGACCGCGACGAACGGGAGGAGCAGCGCCTGCTCGCCCGGATGGAGCAGTCTCAGTTTGAAGCGCAGGACGCCGCGCTCGCACGACTGGCCGAACTCGCCGAGGCCGTCGCCGCCGGCGTGCTCTTAGTCACCGGCCATCACACACACAAAAGGCAGTGGAGACGAAAACGGCAATGAGCAAGAGAAACAGTTTGAAGCCAGATAGCGAGGCTGAGAGTGAAGATCAGATCAGGGCGCGCTTCATGGCGGTGTTCGAGCGCACGAACAAGAATAACTCGGCCAGTGCGGACGTGGCGCAATTGCGCGAGATGCTTTCCGGGCATCGTGAGTTGGAACTGTGGAAGTGCTTCACAGCCCCGATGGGAACAGTGGAGGAGACGCTCTACTCTCTGACGCCTTTCATCAAGCCGGGAATTGAAGCGTGTTGGCGCGAAAGACTGGCGCAACTGCGCCGCGACTTCGGCATTAAAGACTCGCCTCCCGCCGAAAGTTTCCTCATCTCGCACATCGCCGTGTGCTGGCTGCGCCTCGTTATCGTCGAGCATTACTACACGGCCAGCGCGAGCGTCGAGCACAACATGAAGGCTGGCTTGTATTGGGACCGGCGCTTGACCAGCGCGCAACGACGCTACACCCGCGCCGTCGAGTCGCTGGCCCGGCTGCGAGCGCTTCAGGCGGCGACGCGGTTGATTGAGTCGCGCGGCGATGCACGACGCGGCGACAACAACGTGCGACCGCTTCGAGCCCTCGTCGGCGGAAGCCGCGACGATTCAAATTGAGGACAGGAGAAAACGTTAATGCCACTTAAACTAAACACGATTCAGGAAGCGCAGACCGACCGGCAGCATGTCGTTGAAGTGCCGCTCACGGTGAAGGACGACACGGGGCGCGCCGCCGCCGTCTCCCTGCGCGTCACCTATCGCCCGATCACTGGACAGATCATCCAGACGCCGGGACTGGTGGACCAGTTGGCAGCCGTGGTCATTGATCTGGACCTTGAGGACGCCGGGGGGCGCAAGGTCGAGCCGACGAGAGAGTTTTTCACCGCGCAGCCGGTTCCCTTCCTGCGGGCGATGAGCGAAGCCATTATGGGCGATTTCTTCCCAAAGTAGATGAACGGGACCAACGGGACCAGCCGCAAAGTCACGACCTCTTCCTGTGGATGACTTTCGGCGCTCGTGGCAAGGCGAAGCGCTCCGGACACGCGCCGGTTGACATCCACGTGTTCGAGTTGGCGCTCCGGCTCAAAGTCCCGCCCTGTGTCGTCAGGGCTTACGATGCGGAGGTGCTTCACGTCGCCGCCCTGCTGGACAAGAACCCGGCAGACGTGGCGACGTGGGACGCGAGAGATCGACGTTGGTTACTCGTCACCTTCGCGGCGCAGCAGATGGCGGCCCCGGAACTGGCGCGCCGCGCGGCGGCAGAGGCGGAGAGGGCAAACAGGCGGGCACAACTGCCGAGGGGGTAGATAATGGCAGCCATCAGAGTGGCAGAACTGGAAACCGCGTTCACCGCGAACACGCGCGCGCTCGACCGCGGCTTTCAACACGCCGAGCGCGCGGCGTCGCGGACGGCGAGCAACATCAACTCCGCCTTCGGGCGCATTCAAATGGGGAGCGGGATGGGCGGCGGTGGCCTCCTTCCCGGCCTCGCCAACATTTCCAACATCATTCAAGGCTTGCCGCAGATCGGCAATCTCGCCTCGGCGTTGGTGCGTCCGCTGACGGACGCGGCCGAGCGCGGCGTCCGGTTAAATGCCGTCCTTGAAACCGCGCAGATCGGTTTTGAGGGCGTCGCCGGCAGTGCCGAAGGCGCGGCGCAGCACATTCGCAACCTGAAAGACTTCGGGCGTAACACGCCGTTTGAGTTCGAGGGGCTGCTCCAAGCGTCGCGCTACATGACGACGTTCGGGTTTTCGCTGGAAGAGTAAATCCCGAAGTTACGCATCTGGGGCGACGCCATCGCCGCTTCGGGCCTGTTGAGCGCCGACGCCATCGAGGGCGTCGTCCGCGGCTTCGGGCAGATGCGGGCGCTGGGGCGTGTCAACGCCGAAGAGATGAACCAGTTGGCCGAGCGCGGTATCCCCGGGTGGGAACTGCTCGCCAAAGCCATCGGTAGGAC
>JBOGOY010000521.1:0-4001 GCA_050748185.1 Pyrinomonadaceae bacterium | reverse complement strand
GACCTACACGATTTATCCACGACGGAAATAATCGTGTTCGGTAAATGCACAAGTTGTTTTTTTACGGCTCCTAAGTGCTTATCTCACTCTCTACTTTTCGGGGTAAGTTCACCTTATCCAAACTTTTGTTTGAGCACTCATCTTATGGCGAAGGAACGGAACCGCTTTTCCCAACGCTTGTTGTCGCTGAATCACCGAGCGTGTCTTCGACATACAACATCCTGACGAGTACGAGCGTGGCGGCAGTGAGCGGAGTAGCCAGTAGCACACCGAGAGTTCCAAGTAGCACGCCCAAGAGTACCTGCGCCGTGATCGTCAGCACGGGGGGCAAATCGACCGTCCGTCGCTGCACGAGCGGTGTCAGCAAATAACCGTCCACCGATTGCAGCGCCACGTAAAGAATAAACACGTAGAGCGCCTGCGTTGGACTCTGCATCAGCGCAATGAGCACTGCCGGAATACCCGCGATGACGGGACCGATGTTCGGGATGAAGTTCAGCAGTCCCGCTAAAATGCCGAGCGTCAGCGCGAGCGGCACGCCGAGCAGCCACAAGGCGAGTGTGGTCAGCACGCCATTTAAGAGCATCAAGATGAGCCTGCCAACGAGCCACCGCCGCAGTGTGTGTCCGAGCGCGCCGAGAACCTCAAGCACACGCGGACGATGACTGATGGGTACGAGACGAACAAGCCCGTTAATGTACAGGCGCGGTTCGGCGGTGAGGTAGAGACCAACAAAGATGACGATCAGCACGTTAACAATGCCACCGAGTACGCCCGAGAAGATGCCGGTCGCACGCGCCAGCACGCCCGTTCGACCCGCCATTATCTCAGTGATGTTCGGCGCTTCCGCGATCAGTCGCCGCCCCCATCCGTATTGATCAAGATGCACTCTTAACCTCTCGACTGCGCGCGGCAGATATTCCGAGAACTGTTCAACCTGAGTTGAAACGCGCGGCGTCAGAAGCCACACCGCTCCCGCAAATATGGCGACGAGGGAGAGCGTGACGACTGCGAGCGACCACCCCGCCGAAAGATTCGTGTGCCTGCTCAACATGTCGCTCAGACCGCGCAGGAAAATCGCCAGCAACACGGCGGCGAAGACGAGCAGCAGCACGTCCGCCGCGGACCACAGCAGCAACGCGACGATGACGACCCCGGCAGCAATGCTCGCTACGGTGAGCGCGCGACGCGCGAAAGAAAGTGAGGATGATTCATCGTCCGGCGGTGCGCCGCGCACATCAGGCGCGTCACGTGGGTTTCGCATGGTTTCGTGGCTCATAGTCTCTCCGGCTTGACCGGCGCTTCCTCGCCATCTTGTATTGATGAATCATTCCTCGTCGGCACATCATCATCAAGCGCTTGTCCGCCGCTCTGTCGCGGCTTGAAATCACCGTGCGCGCGGGTGGTCAAATAGCGGTCGCGCGCGATGTCGCCCTTACGCGAACCTGTCGTGTCGTGGAAAAGGACGACGGTGTGCGGGTAAGGCAGATCAATTTGCGCTTCGTCCAGCGCGAGTTTGATTTTGGTTGCGACGCGGTCACTGACTTGAAGCACGTTCGCCTGCTGCGAGTTCGTCCAAAAATAGACCGTGAAGTTGACGCTTGAGGGCGCGAGTTCCGAGACATAAACCCACGGCCCCGGATCATTCATCACGCCTTCGGTTTCTCGCAGCACGCGGTGAATCGTCTCTCTGGCTTCCTCAATCGAATCCGTGTAGCCGATGCCGACCGTGAATTTCACTCGCCGCTGTGCATAAGCCGTGCGGACGAGAATCGCGCTCGTATAAACATCACCGTTCGGCAACACCGCGCGTTCGCCGTCGTAAGTCTTCAGCCGTGTCGAGCGGATGTTGATTTGTTCGACTGTCCCTTCGTAGTCCTTCGTGCGGATTTGGTCGCCGACGACAAACGGACGCCGCCACAGGATCAGGATTCCGGCGAAGAAGTTTTGCAGCACATCTTTGAAGGCGAAGCCGATGGCGACCGACGTGATGCCAAGCCCCGCGACTAAATCGCCGGGCTTAAACGCCGGAAAGATGATGACCGCCGCGACGAACAAACCCACGACGGCAATCGCGGCTGAAGCGAGCCGACCGAGTAAGTCCGCAAGCGTGACATCAAGGCGCGTCCGCTCGCCCGCGGTGTGAATGATTCCTTTAACAATGCGCGCGACGATGAGGAAAACGCCGAAGATAATGAGCGCGATGACGAGGTAGGGCACACGCGCGAGAAAGCCCTCACCCAAGTCTCTGATTGTGCGCCAGACGATGCCGAAGTCGAACTCCGCGGGAGTCGGCGCGTCTCCTTGTAACAAGAAAAATTTTTTCATGCGGCATCAATACCTTACCCTGTTAACCGGAACTGCGGCAGCGTCATGCCTCTGCGTTTCAAGCGCGGCGAGCGTTTCAATGACGCGCCCTTTAATCTGCTCACGCTCATACGCTCCTTCGAGCGTGCGGTCAGCGAGCGTTGAGACGAGTTGCGCCTGCTCGCGCAGAACTTCGCGCCGTCCGGCGTTCGGCGTCTGCCTAGCGATGATTTTAATCGCGCCGAGTATTCGCCGCATCACCGCGACGTTGCCCGCGCCGCTCCCACGAATCTGGTCGAATGACGTGGCGACCAGCAACGTGAAATTCGTGCTCTTCGTGATGACGCGGACTTTTCCTCCATCCGTGCGATACGGGGCGCTGATGCGGCGACGGGCGAGTTGCGCGAGTATCGCGCCAAGATAATCGATGCAAAAGATAGCGGTCGTCGTATCGTTGACACCCGGCGACAGCGCTTTGAGCGCGATGTCCACGATCTGACGGATGCCGTAGGGAGCATCCTGCTCGATTGTGCGAAAGTGATTGATGGTATAGATGTCATTTAATTGTGCGACAATTTTATCATCGAATCTCCTTGCGCCCGCGAACGAAACGAGCGCGTCGCCTTTGACCGTGAACTGCCCGATGCCACGCTCCATTCGGATGATTACGCCATACGTGCGCGCGAACGCAAGCAGTTCTTCCGTGTCCACACTCTGAATGTAGCCGTTATTGAGCGACGGCACTGCGCGCCAATCCTCGTGCGCGGCTGTCTCGCTCGCCGCCTGTCTTTCGCCCTCGTCCGCCGCTTCACCTAACTCTTGCGGGAACAACCGCTCGATAGCTTCAAGTGTTTCTTCGGCGACGTTTGAAACGATGCTCGACGCTTGCAGCGAACTGGCAATGTGATGGATGAAGAAGACGAGCGCGCCGATGCTGACGAGCGCGAGCAGCAAGCCGAAGAGGACGGCCAAGGATGGAACGAAACCCCCTTCGTCGCCGCCGCGAATCGTCCGCAGAACAATCAGGCAGTAAGCGAAGATACCGACGAACACGCCGAGTACGAATTGGTTCGCGCGGTCGCGCATGAACGCGCGAAGGATGCGCGGCGTGTACTGGTTGGAGGCTTGCGCGAGCGCGGCGATGGTCAAAGAAAACGTCAGACCGGCGACCGTTATCATCGAACCGGCGATTGCCGAAAGCATCCCGCGCGAGCCATCCGCACCGACGCCGAAAACGCGCGGGTATCTCAAGAGCAGTTCGCGGTCAATCAGCGTGCTGAGTTCGATCAAGCCGACGGCGAGCGCCATTGCCACAATGACGATAGTTGTCGGCACGAACCACAAGCTCGACTTCACGTTCGTCCAAAACACGCGCAACTTGTTCATCAAGGCTTTATCTTTCATCACGCGCGCTTCGGCTGCTTTCAATCACCGTTACTTCATCTTCACTCTTCATCCCGGGCTCCTTCCGTGAAAGGAATATGCAATGAAACCGGTGAATTGTGAATCGCTACTGCGACGCGCCGTCAACGGTTTTACGGTAAGCAGTGTAGAGGTCGGCGAGACGATCAGCCGCTGCCGGGTCGCTGCGCGCAAGCAGCGTAATCACTTCATCGCGCTGCGCCAGCAAAGGTTGAAGCGCATCACGCTGCTGTTGGGTCAAAGCTCTCTCCTGTTCGCGGTCAACCTCGGCG
>JBOGOY010000520.1:0-4004 GCA_050748185.1 Pyrinomonadaceae bacterium | reverse complement strand
GCGTCCCCGCAAATGACCGCGTCGAGGTCCGCTTTCCCGTCGCGGCCGTCAAACCCGGCATGGCGCGTTTTCAGATCGCCGTGGCCGCAGCAGGTGACAAATCAGACGCCGCCGAAATCTCTCTGCCTGTCTATACCCCCGCCACCACCGAAGCCTTTGCGACCTACGGCGTGATCGACAATGGCAGCATCGCTCAACTTGTCAAAGCCCCCGCCGGTGTCGTCAAGAGTTTCGGCGGTTTGGAAATCACCACCGCCTCGACCCAACTGCAAGAACTTACCGACGCCGTGATCTACCTCGCCAATTACCCATATGAATGCAGCGAACAGATCGCGTCGCGCGTGATCGCCGTCGCCGCGCTCAAGGACGTGCTCGCCGCCTTCAAAGCGAAAGACCTGCCTCCGCCCGAAGCTCTGCGCGACGCGATCAGAGACGACCTCAAGCGCCTGCAAGGTCTCCAAAACGACGATGGCGGCTTTGACTTCTGGCGTCGCGGTCGCGCCTCAAACCCCTTCGTCTCGGTCCACGTCGCGCACGCTTTCGCGCGGGCGCAAAGCGAAGACTTCGCCGTGCCTGAAGAGTCGTTGAAGAAGTCGCTGGATTACCTGCGCGGGATCGAGTCGAAGATACCGGGCGACTACAGCATCGAGTCGAAGCGCGCGATCCGGGCCTACGCCCTCTACGTCCGCGCGCTGTTGAAAGACCGCGACGCAGGCAACGCGCGTCAACTAATCGCCGAGGCAGGCGGCGTCGCGAACCTGTCGCTTGAATCGCTCGGCTGGCTGCTGCCTGTGTTATCGGGCGATGCGGCTTCGGCTAGAGAGACGGCGGCCATCCGTCGCCACCTGAACAACCGCGTCACCGAGACGGCGGGCGCGGCTCACTTCGCCGACTCGTACAGCGACGGCGCTTACACTATCCTGCATTCAGACCGACGCGCCGACGGGGTGTTGCTCGACGCCCTCATCCGCGACCAACCGCAAAGCGACCTCATTCCGAAACTTGTGCGCGGGCTGCTCGGCGGGCGCACGCGCGGGCGCTGGACCAACACGCAGGAAAACGTCTTTATCCTGCTGGCCCTCGAACGCTATTTCGACACTTACGAAAAGACGACGCCCGATTTCGTCGCGCGCGTCTGGCTTGGCGACGGCTATGCCGGGGACCAGACTTTCAAAGGGCGCACGGCCGACCGACAACAACTCAACCTCCCAATGTCCACGCTCGTCGAACGCACCGCGGACGCGCCAGCCACGCTCACCATCAACAAGGAAGGCGCGGGCCGGCTCTACTTCCGCATCGGCACACAATACGCGCCGACTAATCTCAAACTCGCGGCGGCTGATTACGGTTTCAAAGTCGAAAGAGTGTACGAAGCGGTTGACGATCCGGCGGACGTGAAGCGCGACGCGGATGGCGTCTGGCATGTCAGGGCCGGGGGGCGCGTCCGCGTGCGCCTGCGCGTGTCGAACCCGGCGCGGCGTTACCACGTCGCCCTCGTCGATCCACTGCCCGCCGGGCTCGAAGCCCTCAATCCTGAATTGGCGACGACCGAGAAACTGCCCGGCGAGTCAACCGAGGCGGGCGTCTATCGCGGCGGGCGCGGCGTGTCGAGTCAATATTGGTACTGGCGCGGCCCGTGGTACGAGCATCAGAACCTGCGCGATGAACGCGCCGAGGCTTTCACGTCTCTGTTGTGGGAAGGAGAGCACGAGTACAGCTACTTCGCACGCGCGACGACGCCGGGACTGTTCGTCGTCCCGCCAACCAAAGCGGAAGAGATGTACGCCCCCGAAACCTTCGGCCGCGGGCCGAGTGATCGCGTGCTGGTAGAGTGAAGCAAATCTTTAGATCAAGTTTCGTTTGC
This sequence comes from Pyrinomonadaceae bacterium, assembly GCA_050748185.1. Lineage (GTDB taxonomy): Bacteria > Acidobacteriota > Blastocatellia > Pyrinomonadales > Pyrinomonadaceae > JACCRA01. Next base: position 2,140 of record JBOGOY010000520.1, on the reverse strand, counting down.
CCTTACCAAACATCACGCGCCCTCAAATAAGTCAGCCGCCGATTGCCCTTACGGCAACCGGCGGCTGAAGTTTTCACGGACCTCGAAATGTCCCGTGTGCCACTCGACGGGCCGGGGCCTTTATGGCTGGCCGAAGCGCAGACGGTACTCGATTGAGTTGACGAACCCGTTGACCATCGTGCGGAAGTCGCCGGGGTTGGCGTTCAGGAAGGTGAGCCACGCTTGGAAGCCCGCCGGCTCTGGCTCGCGCCGCAGATAGCCGTAGTACTGCGAGGCGACGAAGCCGCGGTTGAAAGCCGCTTGGAAGAACTGCGAACTTTCGACGATGTTGCGAAGAGCCTGCGCCCGCGTGATCGTGTTGCTGTTGAGATCGGCGATCAACTGGGTCCGGTTCGGGACCGTGACGCCGGCGGTTTGGAGAACGCGATCGACGTACTGCGTGTTGTTGAGCGCGTCGTAAATTCCGCGGAACTCCGCCCGCAGGACGAACTCGTTAGCGTAAGCGGCCTGATTAACGACGACCTCCGCGCCCGTCGCGGCGTTGATGCGCTGCGAGTCGCTGATGAACTCGTGGAAGTTCGGAAGTCGCCCGAACGCCGCGAGGTGGAAGCGGATCACGAAGTAGCCCTTGAGTTGGTACTCGTCTGAGCGGAAGAACGCCGACGAGACGGCAATGCGGTCACAAGATGTGTCGCCGGCCGGGCAATTGCGTAGCGTGTTCACCCACGAGTCGAAACCCGCCTGCTCGGGCTCGCGGTTAAGGAAATCGAGGTAGTGCTGACGGACGAAGAACTCGATGCCGTCAGCCGGGTTGATTCCTGATGGCGCCAAGTCGTTATCCGCGATGACGAGCGTCGCCGTGTTCTGCGTCCCGAGCGAGGCGTTCGTTAGCCCGCTCAGAGTGAGGTTAGCCGTCTCGTCAAACTCGGCGTAGGCGTCGTCCGAGATGAGCACGGTGAAAGTCCGACTCGTCTCGCCGGCGGCGAAGTTGACCACGTCGAGGACGGTGGTGAAGTCAGCGCGCTCACTGGCGGTGCCGCTCGTGACGGCGACGTTGACAATCGCTGCGCCGGAAGTGTCGCCGATGCGGGTGATGGTGATCGTGGCGCTGCCTGCGCCTTCGGAAATCGTGAAGGCCGCGCTGCCAAACTGGATCGTCGAACTGCCGACGACGGCCGCCGGGGCCGCTTGGCGCTGCAACGCGACCTCGAAGTCGTTGTCCTCGCCGTTCGCGGTGAGGCGCGTCTGCCCCGTGCCGTTCGCGTTCATCACGTAGATTTCAAAGCTGATGCCATTATTGTCGCGGCTGCTGGCGAAGGCGATGCGCGCGCCGTCGCCGGAAAGTGTGGGCTCGGTGTCTGTCGCCGGGTTATTGGTCAGGCGGGTCTGCCCGCTGCCGTTGTCGGCGTTCATCGCGTAAATCTCTTCGTTGCCGTCGCGCGTGCTGACGAAGGCGATGCGGTTGCCGACCCACGACGGGCTGCGATCGTCTCCGTTGAAGTTGTTGGAGATATTGGTCTGCGCCGTACCGGTCGCATCCATGGTGTAAATCTCTTCGTTGCCGTCGCGCGCGCTGGTGAAAGCGATTTTCGCACTGTCGGGCGACCACGCCGGTTCGTTATCGTCGTGCGGATTGTTGCTGACGTTGGTCTGGCCCGAGCCGTCGGCGTTCATCACGAAGATTTCGTCGTTGCCGCCGCGGCCGGAGACGAAAGCGATCCGGTTGCCATCAGGGGACCAAGCGGGCGAACCGTCGTCTGCCGTATTGTTGGTCAGTTTCGTCGGCGCGACGAAGCCATTCCCGTCGCCGTTAAGGCTCATCACGTAAATTTCGGTGTCGCCGTCGCGATCACTGGCGAAAGCGAGCCGATTGCCGTCGGGGGACCAAGCTGGCTCGCGATCGGATAACTCCGAGTTGGTCAGCCGCGTCGGACCGCTGCCGTCCGGGTTGGCGACGTAAATTTCGTAGTTACCATCCCGTTCGCTGGAAAAAAGGATTCTACCCCCCGCGGTGAGTGTGTGGCTGGAGGGACTGATCTGGCGCTGGCCCGCCACGCCCCCGCCTAACGTGCCCAGCAACAGCGCCACGCCCAAGAACTGCCGAGTGCCTTTCCGTAGGCTTAACATGACTGTTTACTCC
>JBOGOY010000519.1:0-4006 GCA_050748185.1 Pyrinomonadaceae bacterium | reverse complement strand
CTTCATTACTGACCTCCGACCTCTGACCTCCGACCTCTTTCTTCCGAGGTGAGTTGATGAGATACCTGCTCGTACTCCTGCTCGGCGCAATCATTGGCGCGGTGTTGTCGCTCTACTTCTTCGTCGGCGCGCCGCGAGTCAAGCAGACGCTTGGGGCGGCGGCGGGCGCGCCGGTGCAAGCGCCGGAGGCGGCGGGCGATCCGCCGGGCACGGCCGTGTTGACACTCGACGAGAAGTTTTTCGACGAGTTGCTCGGCACGATCTTCACGGAGTTACAGCCGCCCACTTTTCAACTCGGCTCGCTCGAACATGAGACTGGACCCACGCGTGGCGGCGTGAGCTATGTCGAAGTTCAGGACGCGGCGGGCGGCTGCCGGAATCAGGTGACGGTCGTGCGCGAGATGAGCGGCACGCGCACCGGCGTCAAGTTGGTGAACGGGCAGATCGTCGCGCCGCTCGCGTTCGGTGGCAGCTACAATCTGTTCGGTTGCGCCGACATCCGCGGCACGGCGCAGGCCACCATCGCGCTCTCTTTCGACCGCGCGCAGCAGACGCTTTCAGGCCAACTCAACGTCGAGGGCGTCAACGTCGAAGGCGTCCCGGCGATCCTGAGCGGCCCGGTCACGGCCTTCGTGCAGAATGCCATCAACCAGCGCGTTAACCCGTTGACCGTCCTGCGCGGCTCGCAACTTTCGCTCAACGTCCCCGTCCAAGCGTCGAACGGCACGCTCCGCGCGCAAGCCACCGACGTGCGCTCCGAAGTTAAAGACGGCGCGCTCCGGTTGCACATTATTTACGACTTCAGCGGCACGCCCGCCACCACCGCCCCGGGTCCACCACCGCCGGCCCCGCCCGCCAACTGAGACGCTCGTCCGTCAAATCCGCATTCCGTAATCTCATGCCCCGCCGCAAGTGGTACTGACTTGCCGCTTTGACGCCCAAGCTTACTGGTCCCCTGCCTTCGCGGCCTCCCCGAGCGCGCTGTTCGCGGGGCCGTTGATGGGGTGGCCGTCGGCCGGATCGAAGCGCGAGCCGTGGCAGGGACAGTCCCAAGTCCGCTCGCCCGAATTCCACTGGATCACGCAGCCGAGGTGCGTGCAGATTGCCGAGCGCTCGTGCAGCGCGCCCTGCTCGTCGCGGTAGGCGGCGACTTTCGTCAGGCCGCGTCGCAGCACCGCCCCATGTCCGGGCGCGATCTCTTCAATCGAAGACACGTCGCCCCCCGTCAAGAGGTCTGTGTACTGCGCGGCAACGTTAAGGTTCTCCTGCGCGAAATCTCTGATCGCGCCCAACGTCTTGCGCGAGGGATCGTAAACTTCGGCCCACGGGTTTTCGCGACCCTGAATCAAATCCGTCAGCAGCAGGCCGGCAATCGTGCCGTGCGTCATACCGTTGCCGGAGTCGCCAGTGGCAATAAAGACGTTGGGGCTGTCGAGCGGATTGGGACCAATGAAGGCGAGACCGTCCACCGGCTCCAACACCTGACCCGACCAGCGAAACTCGATCGACTGGACCATGGGGAAGCGCTCGCGCGTCCACTGTTCGAGCCGGCCGTAACGCGCGTCCGCGTCGTCCTCTTGTCCGGTCTTGTGATCCTCGCCGCCGACAATCAGCACGTCATGACGGTCGTCAGTGCCCCGCTGCACGCGCAGATAGTGATATGGGTCGGGCGTATCCCACAGCAGGATGTGCGGCACGCTGCCGCGAGGCACATGCGCGCCGATGACGTAGGTCCGGTAGGGAGCTTGCTTCGTGTGGATCGCGACGAGGTCGTTGACGGGCGTGTTGGTAGCGACGACGACCGCGCCGGCCGTGACCGTAGCGCCGCCGCTTGTCTCGACGCGGGCGCGCTCGCCGCCTTCAATCTTGGTCGCGCGCGTCTGCGCGTAGAGTTGGCCGCCCCTGCGCCTGAAGGCGGAGGTCACGCCGTCCAAATATTTCAGGATGTGAAACTGCGCCTGTCGCGGGAAGCGCAGGGCCGGGCCGGTGTCGAACGAATCGATGGGCGCGCGTTCGACCAGTTCGATTGCGGTGAGGCCGGCGCGGTGCGCGGCCTTGAGTTCGCGCTCCAAAATGTCGGTCGAGTCGCCGGGCGGGACGAACAGGTAGCCGTCGAGGCGCTCGAAGTCGCAATCGATTTTTTCCGCGTTGATGATCTCTTCGATCTGATCGACCGCGGCCGTGTGGCTCTCGGCGGCGAGTCGCGCGCCGCCCGCGCCGAACAAACGTTCCAACTCGAAGTAGCGCTCGTCGAGCGCGTTGACGAGGTGCGCGGTGGTGCGGCAGGTCTCGCCGCCCGCGACGGGGCCGTCGTCGAGCACGACGACGCGCCGGCCTTCGCGCGCCAGCAGGTAAGCGGTCGTCAACCCCGCGATACCTGCGCCGACGACGCACACGTCCGCTTCCGTATCTTGCGCGAGCGCCGAGGCCCGCGGCGCTTCGGCGGCGGTCGCCATCCAGACCGACACACTTCGCCCGTTGTCCGTTTCCATATTCGCTCCTCCCGGCCCGGCGACTCTCTTGAATCGATGTGAACGACGCCCCGCCCGGCGCGAAGGCGTCGCGCATCTCTCCTTTCGCGAGTGCGCGTTGGCCCACTTACTCAAAAGTGACAGGTGACAGGAGCAGAAAGTGACGAGTAACAAGTGACAGGAAGAAAATATCTCTGACTTGTCACCTATCATTTGTCACTCATCACTGTTTTTGCTTGTCACCTGTCACTTGTCACCCGTCACTTTTGAGCACTTAGTTTGTTTACATTTCCGGCTGTGGGAGCCTATCCTAGCACACCCGAGAAATCCCCCCGAAAGTTATTCAGTCGGACGGCGTTGGTCCCCTTAGTGGCCGCCGAGACGGAAAAATTTGTTACGCCCGCTGCATTCGGGCCGATCGAATCACGCGGGGAGGAGAAGAAAGTTCATGGAAAGCAGAGCTAAACTTTTCGGACACGCCTTACACCCCATCCTGATCGTGTTTCCGCTGGGGCTGCTGGCGACGGGGGTGATCTTCGACGTGGTCTACCTCGTCTGGGGAAACCCGACGATGGCGACCGTCGCCCACTGGATGATCGTCGCCGGCATCCTCGGCGGTTTCGCCGCCGCGCCGTTCGGTTGGATCGACTGGTTCGCAATTCCCGCCGGCACGCGCGCTAAATCCGTCGGCCTCCTGCATGGGCTGGGCAACAACGTCGTACTGTTGCTGTTCATCGCCAGTTGGTGGCTGCGCCGCGACGCGCCGGAGACGCCGGAGACGCTGGCGCACATTCTTTCGTTCGCGGGCGCGGGGCTGGCGCTGTTCACCGGCTGGCTCGGCGGCGAACTGGTCGAACGCCTCGGCGTCGGCGTGGACGACGGCGCGCACCTCGACGCCCCCAACTCACTCTCGGGCCGCCCGGCACACGAGAACGCGGCGGGCACGAAGCGCGTCTGAGAGAACTTTGTAAGGCTGATACGAGAGAATTAGCCACGAAGGACGCGAAGAAAGTGATGAATGCGGAATGATGAACGATGAATGAAAAATCATTTGGTCCATTATTCATCACTTCGCATTCATCATTTCTGCTTCGTGTCCTTCGTGTTCTTCGTGGCTTGGTCGGGCGTCTCAACACCATCACTAGCGAGGAATGAATTGATGAAAGTGAAGCTGAAGAAACTTGCGGAGCAGTCGCTGGTCATCACCGGCGCGACGAGCGGCATCGGGCTGGTGACGGCGTGCGCCGCTGCCAAACGCGGGGCGCGACTCGTGCTCGCCGCGCGCAACGAGGAGGCTCTCAGCCGGCTCGCCAATGAGATCAATTCGGCGGGCGGCGAGGCCGTCTACGTCGTGGCCGACGTGGGCCGGGAGGCGGACGTGCGGCGCATCGCCGAGGAGGCTTTCGCGCGCTTCGGCGGCTTCGACACGTGGGTTAACAACGCGGGCGTCTCGATCTACGGGCGCGTGCTCGAAGTTTCCGACGAGGATCACCGGCGTCTGTTCGAGACGAACTATTGGGGCGTCGTCTACGGCT
>JBOGOY010000518.1:0-4007 GCA_050748185.1 Pyrinomonadaceae bacterium | reverse complement strand
CCTCCGCTTTGTCTTGCGCTTCTCTCATGTGATATTTTGATCCGTCATTAACTTAAATCAATCGAGTGAGAAGAGGCCCGGGCGCGCATCCAGTGGACGGTGACTCGGCGCGCGGCTCAGCACAACTTTGTGAGCACTCCCATTCTGCCGAAAGCCATCGATCCGAAAAACGCGGCGCCGGCCGAGAGTCGCCCGACGCGGATGCGCGAACTCGTGGAAGACTTTCGCCGCCTCGAAGCCAAACTCCGGCGCGGCGGCGGCCTCGACAAGATCGAACGCCAGCACCAGCAGGGCAAACTGACCGCGCGCGAGCGCGTCGAGTTGTTGCTGGACCCCGGCGCTTACGCGCAGGAGATCGGGCTCTTCGTCGCCTACGACGAATACAAGGGGGGCGCGCCGGCTGCCGGCGTCGTGACGGTCACGGGGAGAGTCGGCGGACGCGAGGTCGTCGTCATTGCCAACGACGCGACCGTCAAGGCCGGCTCGTGGTGGCCCGAGACGATCAAGAAAATCCTGCGCGCGCAAGAGATCGCGATGCGTTCCCGCGTCCCCATTATCTACCTCGTGGACTCGGCCGGCGTGAACCTGCCCTTTCAGGGCGGCGTGTTTCCGGGGCAGTACGGCGCGGCCAGAATCTTCTATTACAACTCGATCATGCGCCGCTATCTGAAAGTTCCGCAGATTGCGGCCGTGATGGGGCCGTGCGTCGCGGGCGGCGCGTATCTGCCGGCGCTCTCGGACATCATCGTGATGGTCGAGGGCACTTCGTTCATGGGCCTCGGCGGGGCCAATCTCGTCAAGGGCGCAACCGGCCAGACGATCGACAACGAGACACTCGGCGGCGCGCGCACGCACAACGCCGTCTCCGGCGTCGCACATTACCGCGTCGCGAACGACGAAGAGTGCCTCGCGAAGATCAGAGAGTTTGTCTCAGAGTTGCCGCCCGCACAGTCTTCCTCGCTGTCGCTCGCCGAAAGCCGCGAGCCGGGGCGGCCTGAGAATGATCTTTACGAACTCATTCCTGAAGATCACCGCCACCCTTACGACGCTTACGAAGTTCTGCGCTGCGTCGTGGACGAAGGCCACCTCGACGAGTTTCAGGCCGACTACGCGCGCGAGATGATCTGCGGCCACGCGCGCATTCGCGGCATACAGGTCGGCGTCGTCGCCAACAACCGCGGCCTCTTGCGCCCGCCGGCGGGCGGCCCGCCCAAGTTCGGCGGCATCATCTACACCGACTCGGCCGAAAAGGTCGCCTATTTCATCGACGTGTGCCACCGCCATCGCACGCCTTTGGTCTTCATTCAAGACGTGTCGGGTTTCATGGTCGGAGCAGAGGCCGAGCACTCGGGGATCATCCGCGCGGGCGCGCGCTTCGTCGAAGCGATGGCGACGGCCTCGGTGCCGAAGATCGTGTTGACGATCAACCACGCTTCGGGCGCGGGCTATTACGCGATGGCCGGTCAGGGCTTCGATCCAGATTTCATCTACACGTGGCCGACCGGACGGATGGGCGTGATGGAAGGCGACTCGGCGGTGCAGGCGCTCTTTGGCACGCAGCTCGAAAAGCTGAAGCGCGAGGGACGAGAGCCGGACGACGCACTCAAGGCCGAGATGGAGCGCGTGCGCGCGGATTACGATCAGCAGTTGGACGCGAAATACGCCGCCGCGCGTGGTTTCGTGGACGCGATCATCGCGCCCGAAGAGACGCGCGACGCGCTGGAACTGGCTTTGCGCCTGACGGCCAATTACGACGGCCCGCACCTCGGCCAGTTCGCGCTGCCCGCGACTTTGGCCTAGACAGTTTTTCCGTCCCCCGACTCGACGCATACAACTCCCCCCGTCGCTTTCAAGAGCGCCCTGCCGCACACTCCGGCGGCGCTCGATATTTCAGCAGGAGGAGAAACCAAGATGAGCACCAGCAGTCACATTCGCAGCTTCACCCTCTGGTCCTTCGCGCTCGCCTTCGCGCTTGTGCTGTGCGGCGGTGAATTCACCGCGCAGGCGCAGAACACCAACAGCAGCACGACCACCAACCGCAACGACTCCATGTCGCCGCAAAACGACAACGCGAACATGTCCGGCAACATGAACATGAATCGTCGCGGCCGGCGCGGTCGCCGCGGGAGTAATCGCGGCAACTCAAACATGAACTCGAATATGTCTGGCGACACGAACATGCAGGACTCGAACATGAACGCCAACATGAATTCAAACATGTCAAGCGACCAGCCGACACCGGACGCCAACATGAACGCGAACATGTCCGGCGACATGAACAGCAACATGAACACGGGCCGGCGCGGTCGCCGTGGCGGCCGGCGCGGTTCGCGTCGGGCAACCGACGCGACGATGACCGATACGGGCACGACTAACGCCGACGCGGGCATGACGGCCGGCGCGCAGGACACAATGAGCGGGACCACCGGCGGCGTCGATGAAGATTTGTCAGGCACGTACACCGGGACCGTTAACTACGCAGACGGCGGCCTCTCTGGCCCGGCGACTTTAACGATCACAGGCAACCAGTTCACGCTGGATGCGGGCGGGCAGACCGTCACCGGATCGGTGCGGGCCGTCAATACCCGCGGCTACGTCGGCGCGGCGATGCGCTTCGGCGACACGATGCCGGCCACCGTCTCTTCGGTGCGGGTGCGGAAGCGCGGCAACCGCGTCACGATCAACTCAGTCGGCGGCGAGTCGCGCAAGTTCTCTTTCAACGGGCGGGCGGGGGCCGGCGGGTAGCGCTTTGGGGCGCGTGGCCGAATTCTCCGACGTCAACTTTGTTCACCATAGATCGGCCGGGGTCAGGACGAATGCCCCGGCCGCACCACAACAGATGAAAGATAAAATTCGGATCGCCAGCGGCCAAGGGTTCTGGGGCGATATGCTCGACGCGCCCGTGCGCCAAGTTAACGGTGGACCCATCGACTATCTGATGCTCGACTATCTGGCGGAAGTCACGATGTCGATCATGCAGAAGCAGCGCGCGCGCGACCCGCACGCGGGCTACGCGCGCGACTTCGTGCCGCTGATGCGCGAGATTCTACCGGCTTGTGTCGAGCGCGGCGTCCGCGTGACGGCTAATGCCGGCGGCGTCAACCCGCAAGGATGCGCCGAGGCCGTGCTGGGAGTCGCGCGTCAGTTGGGCCTTGGCGGCCGCCTCCGCGTCGGGATCGTCACCGGCGACGACATCATGGATCGCCTCGACGACTTTCTCGCCCGCGGCATCGAACTACGCAACATGGACACCGGTGAGCCGCTCTCGGCTGTTCGGGATCGCATCCAGAGCGCGAACGTTTACTTAGGGGCGTGGCCGATGGTCGAGTCTTTGAACCGCGGCGCGCAGGTCGTCATCACCGGCCGCGCGACCGATACGGGGCTGACGCTTGCGCCTCTGATTCACGAATTCGGGTGGACGGCGGACGACTGGGACCGCCTCGCGGCGGGGACCATTGCCGGCCACATCATCGAGTGTGGCGCGCAGTGCTCGGGCGGCAACTGTCAATACGATTGGCAGAATATTCCCAATCTGGCGGATGTCGGGTTCCCCATCGTCGAGGCCGGCGCGGACGGCACGTTCGTCGTCACTAAACACGCAGGCACGGGTGGCTGCGTCAACGTGCCTTCAATCAAAGAGCAACTCGTGTACGAGATGGGCGACCCGCATGCGTACATCACCCCTGACTGCGTCGCCGACTTTACCTCGATCAGATTGGAAGAGGCCGGCTTGGATCGAGTCCGCGTCCACGGCATCAAGGGTCGCCCGGCGACCGAGTTTCTCAAAGTCTCGATCAGCTACTCGGCCGGTTTCAAGGCCGTCGGCACGCTGGTCTATTCGTGGCCTGACGCTTACCGGAAGGCGCAGGCGGCGGACAAAATCCTGCGCGCGCGGCTCGATCGTCTGGGCCTCAGCTTCGAGCACATCTTGACGGAATACGTCGGGGCCAGCGCCACGCACGGCGCGCTGGCTGGCGAGCCTTCACCCGAGTTGCCCGAGGTGCAAC
>JBOGOY010000517.1:0-4010 GCA_050748185.1 Pyrinomonadaceae bacterium | reverse complement strand
CTACAAGGTGTTGAGTACGCGCTCGAAGTTCGTGTGACGGACCGTTGGACCTTTGGCGGCAACTACACGTTTATCCGCGCGGAGGATCGCGAGACGGGCGCGCCGCCGAACCTCGGCGGCGGCGGCCTGCCCCCGCAGACGGGCTTCGTGCGGCTGCGCTATCAGCCGCCCGGCCGCCGTTATTGGATCGAAGGCTACACGGCGCTGGCCGGCCGGCAGGACCGGCTCTCGACGCTCGACCTCGAAGATCGGCGCACCGGCGCGACCCGCTCGCGCGCGAACATCCAGAACTTCTTCCGCCGCGGAGCCTGCGTGCGCGGCCTGACGACGCCGGGGACCAACGGGCAATGTAACTCGGCGGGCGGCATTTTGCTCGCCACCGGCGAGACGCTCGCGCAGGTGCAGAACCGCGTGCTCGGCGGCGCGCCATCGGCTCCGCTGTTCACGGCCATTCCCGGTTACGGACTCGTCAACGTGCGCGGCGGTTTCCGCTTCAACGAGCGTCAGGAAATCACCCTCGACTTCGAGAACATCGCCGACAAGAGTCAACGCGCGCCGGGTTGGGGCATCGACGGCCCCGGCCGCAGTGTCACGGCGCGTTACCAATACCGTTTCTAGGGCGGGCAACAATCAAAGTGCGTGAGAACAAGAGCGGCGACCGGAGAGAGTTGACTACGGTCCTCCGCCCGCCGCTCTTGGTTTCCTGCGGGGAGCGCCGCCCGCACCGCCGCGGAAGTTTTGTCGCCGCCGCGCACGGAAGCCATCGTCAAAGCCGTGTCTCTCTACAGCGCGCTGGTTTCGCCGCCTAGTCTCTGCCACTTGCGCCCTTTGGCGTCGTGACTAAATCGCCATCGTCCCGCGGCAGAAAGCTGAAGACTCGCCAACCATACCGGCGTTATACTGCTGACTTCCCCCACCCACTAATTCGGACTTTTTCTGATGGAGGCTAGTTATGCCACACGATGGAGGGGTATTTCGCTGTCCGCCGCTGGAGACGCTCGGAGCCTTTCGCGCAAGCGCGCTACCGTTAGTCCTGCAACAGCAGGTGGGATTGCATCTCGTCAACTGCAACGACTGCTCGTCGGCCTTCCTCTCGCGGCGGCCGGCGGCCGTGACCGCGACGCCCGCGGTGAAGGCGAGAAGAGCGTCGGCCGCGAAGGCCAAGCCGACACGCAAGGTTAAGACGAACGCCAAAGCCGCGTCGAAGCCGAGGGCGCGGCGCACCGCCGCCGCTGCCGCCGCCACCGCTCTGGACCAGCCTCGCCCCGCGACGCAAACGCCGGCCGAGATCACACACGCCCTGCCGCAAAGTGACTGGGCAACTTTCGTCCACTCGCTCTCTACGCGCCTGACGCAGGCCGCGCGCGCGGCCCAGAACGCGACTCAGGCTTTCTTCCTCAGGTATCAATCCAAGTATCAACCCAACTGGCTCCCGCGCCGGCGTTAAAGAGACGGGCATTTTCGCGTGAGCGGCCGTCTGCCGCGCGAACGGGGTTGGCGATGACTGAGATCGAGAGGATCGCGGATCAGTTAGAGCGCGCCTTCCGCGCCGATGCGTGGTGCGGGCCTTCGCTGCTGGAAGCGCTGTCGGGCGTCACGGCCGCACGGGCCGCGGCGCGCCCGTTTCCCCAAGCGAACAGCATCTGGGAGATCGTCTTGCACGCGACGGGATGGAAAGGCGTCGTGCGCGAACGGCTCGCTGGCCGCGCGGCGCGGATGCCCGTCGAGGGCGACTGGCCGGACATTGAGGGGACCAACGAAGCCGCTTGGCAGGCGACACTGGAACGGCTTCAGGCGAGCCATGATGAACTGATGATCTCGGTGCGGTGTCTCACCGACGGCCAACTGAACGAAATGTTGTTGAGCGAGGCCGCCCGCGAAACCGGCGGCGGCGTCTCCTGCTACGTCACGCTGCACGGGGTAGCGCAACACGATCTCTACCACGCCGGACAGATCTCGCTGCTGAAGAAAAGCTGAAGCAGGGTGCCGGGGGTCGGGTGCTGGGTATCAGTAAAGACGCTGGAATTGTCTTTGCCCGACACCTGACACCCGGCCCCCGACACCTGCTTCTTACTTTCTTTGATCATTTGTGAACCAGTTCGAGTTGTGTTGAAGACCCAAATCAAAGGTGCCACCTTGCGCGTAAACCGTAGGATGAAGCTTCTTCTCCTCTCACTTGATGGTCAACTCGAACGGCAGCATCGCCATCGTCTCGCCGCGCTTGATGCGTTCGAAGAAGGCGGCGTATTGCAGCGTGCGGCGGATGTCTTCCGGCAGGGCGGCGAGGGCGGCGCGCCGTTGTTGTTCCGCGGCGACGCTCGCATCGCCTTCGCTGCCGCCACCGCCACCAAGCCACTGTTCGAGGATGGTGCGGGGCGCGGGCAGCACCACGCGGCGGACGCCTTTGTCGGCCGGGATATTGGCCAGTTGCTTTGCGATCTCGACTGCCTTATCAAGCCCGCCGAATTCGTCCACGAGGCCGCGCTCTCTAGCCTGCGTGCCGGTCCAGACACGACCCTGCGCGATCGAGTTGACGTACTCGACGTCCTTTTGCCGCCCCTGCGCCACCTTCGGCAAAAAGTCGTCCCAGTAGAAACGGTTCAGCATCGACTCGAATTTTTTGCGCTCGTCGTCGGTGAACCGCTCCGTCTCGCGGAACATTCCGGCGTTCTTGCCGCGCAGGACGTACTCGTTGTTGATGCCGAGCCAATCATAGAAACCTTTGAGCACGGGCTTGCCGGCGAAGACGCCGATTGAGCCGGTGACAGTCGTCGGCTGCGCGACGATCTTGTGCGCGCCCGCCGAAATGTAGTAGCCGCCCGAGGCCGCCACGTCGGACATCGAGACGACGACCGGCTTCTTCTTCTTCGCCTCTTCGACCGCGTGCCAGATCAAATCGGAGGCGTAACTGGTCCCGCCGGGACTGTCCACGCGCAACACGATGGCTTTGATGCTCTTGTCTTCGCGCGCATCGTTCAGGGCTTTCACCACCGTGTCTGATCCGGTCGATTGCCCGCCGAACGGCCCGCCGCCGTCGTCCGACGAGCCGGAGCCGATCGGGCCTGAGGCGAAGATCACGGCGAGCTTTTCGCCTTGATTCAAGCCCACCGATTCGGGCCTCACGCGCCGGTATTCGCTCTGCTTGACGAGCCGAATCTTGTCCGACTCTTTATAACCGAGTCGCGTCTTCAACTCGACCTCGACCTGATCGCGGTAGGCCGCACCGTCGATCAACCCCGCGTCCTTCGCCTCAGTGGCCTTGAGCGGCGCGTTGTCGATGAGCGCCATCACGTCTTCGGGCGACTTCTTGCGCGCGGTGGCAATGGTGTTAACGAACCGGCCGTAGAAGTCATTAAGAAGCTCGTTGATGACCTCACGATTGGCGTCGGACATGCTCTTGCGAGTGTATTGCTCGGGCGCGGTCTTGTACTTGCCGATCTGATAGAAGTCCGGCTGGACGCCGAGCTTTTCGAGCGAACCGCCGAGTGACATCACGTCCGCCGCAAGGCCGATGATGAACAGGTCGCCGATCGGCGCGACGTAAATGCGGTCACAGGCCGTGGCGACGTAATATTCCTTGTTGGTCCCGTACTCCATGTAGGCGTAGACGGGCTTGCCCGACGAGCGGACATCGGCGATGGCGTCGCGGATTTCGTCGGCCTTGCCCCATCCGATCTGCGTCAAGCCGACGTCGAGCATCACGGCGCTGACGCGCTTGTCGTTTTTGGCCTTACGAAGTTGCGTCAGCAAACTCGTCAGTGAGCGGTCGTCGCGCCCGAAGAAGCGCGCCGCCAAAGGGTCCTCCGGCGCGTAGTCGGGCAAAGACCCCGAGAGGTTCAGCACCAGCACGCTGTTGTCTTTGACCTCCGGCTCGCTGTCACGCGAAGACAGCCAGACGAGTCCGATGAACAGTCCGAGGACGAGCAGGAGGGCGAGCAGGAGGCCCGAAACGAGAAGCGCGATCTTTTGCGAACGTGACATTGGCATAAAGCAGTAATCAGCAGTCAGTA